>CALJSD010000065.1 GCA_937976325.1 uncultured Carnobacterium sp. | reverse complement strand
AAGGTGAGAGACTTCGGCTCGAACCGGTCCCCCATTACAGTTATTATCAATAAATCCGCAAGGATTCTTTGGAATCAATTTGTACTTTTTTTACGCTGAAAATCTCTAAAAATTCACATTTTGCACTGTAATATTTCACAAAAAATAACCATTTATGTATCAAAAAGGTCAGTCGTTCGGGTTATGTTACAGCTTTATTACAAGGTATTGTCAATTCGAAGAAAATCAACATCCGCCTGATTTCCTATGGTATTATAGTACCAAGTTAAGTTTTATAAAAGCCGTGACCGGCTACTTCGAATATATATTTAGTGAGAAACATTGGAGGGAATCACTTGAAAAAACGTTTATTAACAGTATTAGTAACAGGAACAGTATTATCATTAGGAGCTTTAGCGCCATCAGTTAACGCGCAAGATTATGATTCACAAATCAATTCAGTTAACTCATCAATCGCTAACATTAATGAGAAAAAATCAGAAGTTAATTCTACTATTGATTCATTAGCAAAAGAATTATCTGATGTACAAACTAAAATCGATTCAACTCAAGCTAAAAAAGCTGAAGTTCAAGAACAAATCGAAACATTAAAAACTGAAATTGCTAAATTAGAAAAAGTTATCGCAGAACGTAACACACGTTTAGAAGAACAAGCTCGTTCAGTACAAACAAATGGTGCTCGTTCATACGTAGATTTCTTATTAAATGCTGAAAGCTTATCAGATGCGGTTAGCCGTATCGGTGTTGTAATGGATTTAATGAGCGCAAACCGCGAATTAATGCAACAACAAGCTGAAGACAAAAAACAAGTAGAATCTAAAGAAGAAGCTCAACAAGAAAAATTAGCTGAACAAGAAGCAGCTGAAAAAGAATTAGCTTCATTGCAAACAGAATTAAACGATACTTTCTCTAAAAACAAAGTATTATTAGCAAACCTTTCACAAGAAGAATTAGCTGAAATCGCAAAACGTGATGGATTAGTTGCTGAAAAAGAAGCTTTCCAAAAACGTTTAGCTGAAGAAAAAGCAAAAGCTGAAGCAGAAGCAGCTCGTATTGCTGAAGCATCTCGTCAAGCATTAGCAGCACAAGCTTCACAATCACAAACAACTGCTACACAAACTTCATATGAAGCACCTGCAGCAGCAGCTAGCACAGCTTCAACAAGTACAGCTTCAAGCTCTACTTCAACACCAGCAGCTCAAACACAAACATCAAGCTACACTTACACAACTGGCGGAGGTTTCCCAGCAGTTGACCCAAGTTTCCGTGCTTCACTTAACGGTGGATACTTCGGACAATGTACTTACTACGTATTTAACCGTATGGCACAAGTTGGTACACCAATCGGTCACAGCATGATGGGTAACGCGGCTGAATGGCCATCATACGCTCGTAGCTATGGATACTCAGTATCTCACTCACCATCAGCTGGTTCAGCAATCGTATTCCAACAAGGTTTAGCAGGTGCTGACCCAACTTACGGACACGTAGCTTTCGTAGAAGCAGTTAACGCTGACGGATCAGTTTACATCTCTGAAATGAACGTACGTGGATTAAACGTAATCTCTTACCGTACAATCTCAGCAAGCGTTGCAGCTCAAGCAACATACATCCGTTTCTAATATGAAATGAAATAACCGTCTCCTGAAAGGGAGGCGGTTTTTGTTTGCCTTTTTTTTAGGGCAAAGCCATAGCTAAGGAATAGTTGACAGAGCCTAGTTCATTCCGTATGATTAAGAAAAAGCGTAAGGGAGCATTATGATGAAGAAAATTTTGAAATTATCTATTTTATTGTTAGGAGTAGTATTTGTTTTACTGGGATGTAGCTCAGAAGCTAAAAGTGAATTTGTTTTTGATCTTAGTGATATAAACCAAAAAATAACCTATGTATACGATAAAGAGAAAGATTCAATTTCATCTGTAACATTTAATCTCGTCTACGACATTTCAAAAAGTAAAGAAATCGAAGAAAGAGCACGTGGTACCCAAAAACTAATAGTAGACGACGCGAATGGCATTGAAGGGGTTAAAGTCACTCAATCTGATAGCGCAAAAGAACTAAAGATAACGATTGAAGTGGATCTTAAGAAGTTCAACTACGATGATGAGAAGACAGCTGCTAAAGCGTCAATGCTCTATAGTAGTGTTCATTCAGCGGTAATAAAGAAAAATGATATTTACAGCTTTGAAGAATCTAAAAAGAGTATTTTAAAAGAAGGATTTAAAGAAGTGAAATAATCGATATGAACTTGGATTGCAGTGGATGTAATCCAAGTTTTTTTATATAAATGATGGATGTGGACGGCAACGGAATTTGACAAACCATAGTTCATTTCCTATGATAAAAGCAAGTCAAAATAAGGGAGTATCATATGAAAAAAATCTTAAAACTATCCATTCTATTATTGGGAGCGTTAATTGTTTTACTAGGTTGTAGCCAAGAAACAAAAAGTGAATTTGTTTTACAAAAGACTGCCAGTAAGACGAAACTAACCTATGTATATGATAAAGAGAAAGATTCGGTGTCCAAACTAACGATAAATATTGTTTACGATATCACCAAAGATGAACGGTACACAGAAGCCGTTCGTAGTCAGCGAGACGAGGCTGTAGCGGAGATGGAAGGAATCGAAGGTGTTACATACACTAAGAAGGACGATAATAACTATATTACGCTAACGATTGAAGTCGACGTTAATAAATTTAAGTTTGATGATGCGGCAAGTCGCAAGAAAGCTCCAACGCTCTATAATACCGTTAATGCAGCTTTGAAGAGAAAGGATAATATGGTTAGCTACCAATTATCTAAAGACGCTATTTTAGAATACGAGTTTAAAGAAGTGAAATAATAGATACAAACTTGGATGATGATAAACGTCATCCAAGTTTTTTATTGGATAAACAGCATAAAAACAGCTTTTTGAGGCAGAGAGATTGCCTAAGTGGTGGCGAGGTGCTACAATACAAACATAAATAACATTTTCGGGGCAAGGTGAAATTCCTGACCGGTGGTATAGTCCACGAGCCGCATGGCATGATCTGGTGCAATTCCAGAACCGATAGTATAGTCTAGATGTGAGAAAATGGCACTATTTCAACATGTCTATTTGACGAGCAGTATTGAAAGGTCCATTTCAATACTGCTTTTTTCTTTGAAGCTGAGAAACAGTGCAATTTCCTTCGCCCTATGAAGGAGGACGTACCATGAGTACAAATGTAAAAAAGTCGAACAGAACATCGGCTAAAAAAATTGTTCTAGTAGGAGTCTTCGGTGCGATTAGTACCGTATTAATGCTATTATCGTTCAACGTACCGTTTATCCCAACGTTCGTGAAGCTCGACTTCTCGGATTTACCAGTGTTGCTGGGTGGATATCTTCTTGGGCCATTGCACGGAAGCTTGATTGCGCTCATCAAAGTGTTGTTAAACTTCTTCTATAACGGGTCAATGACTTTTGGAATCGGAGAAACAGTGAACTTAATCGGTAGCTTAAGCTT
>CALJSD010000064.1 GCA_937976325.1 uncultured Carnobacterium sp. | reverse complement strand
TAAAATTCAAGGGGTTTATACGAAAGATGATGCGCAAATCGTCTTCTTAGATACTCCAGGGATTCATAAACCAAAACATGAACTTGGAGAATTCATGGTGAAGAGTGCTTATTCTGCATTAAAAGAAGTAGATGCGGTCTTATTTATGGTGAACGTTAGTGAAAAACGTGGACCAGGAGACGACTTCATTATTGAAAAGCTAAAAGGGATTAAGACACCGATTTTCTTAGTGTTAAATAAGATTGACCTTGTAACTCCAGAAGTGCTATTAGAACGTGTGGAAAGTTATAAAGATGCACTTGATTTTGCTGGTGTATTCCCAATTTCAGTACTACAAGGAAATAATGTGAATGAACTAATGGAAGCTCTAATTAATGCACTTCCTGAAGGACCACAATATTATCCAGCAGACCAAATCACAGATCACCCTGAGTACTTTGTCGTTTCAGAATTGATTCGTGAGAAAATTTTACAGTTAACACAGGAAGAAATTCCTCACTCAGTGGCTGTAACAGTGGACAAGATGCAAAAAGATGAATTCGATAAAGTACATGTGTATGCGAATATCATCGTGGAGCGAAAATCGCAAAAGGGTATTATTATTGGTAAAGGTGGTCGTCTCTTAAAAGAAATCGGGACGAGAGCGAGACACGATATTCAACAATTACTAGGGAATAAAGTTTACTTAGAACTTTGGGTAAAAGTTGAAAAAGATTGGCGTAAACGTAAGAGTAATTTACAAGAATACGGATATCGAGATACAGACTATAGAGATTAGGATGGAATCAAATGGATTATTACCACTATTTTGATGGAATTGTCTTAATACGACAGGCGTATCGCGAGAAAGATATGCTTGTTAAAATTTTGACGAGAGACCACGGAAAGTTGATGTTCTTTTTACGAAATGCACAGCAAAGCAATCATCCATTAACGGCTGCAACACAGGTGTTTACAAGAGCGACTTTTCTTGGGCATATTCATCAAAATGGGTTTAGTTTCCTAAAGGATAGTCACGATATAAAGCCTGCGACGATTGTCTTGCAAGATGTAAAGGCTCAAGCAGTTTTAGCGTATTTAACGCAATTAACAGATGCGGTGATGGATGACCATATTGTGAATAAGACAGTGTTCCAACTGCTTTGGGATGCTATTGAAGCCATTAATAATGGAGTCGATGCAGAAGTGATTTTGCGTTTCTTTGAAATCAAGATTCTGCGTTACTATGGAGTCGAGGTCGAATGGCAACATTGCGCCATTTGTAATCGAGATACAGACTTAGTCGATTTTTCAATTCAGAAACATGGATGTCTGTGCAAGAATCACTTAGATGAAGACGAGTATCGCATGCAACTGTCTAGAAAGGCATTGTATGTCGCAAGGCAATTAGCTCTTGTTTCTTCTCCGAAACAAATAGGGTCTATTCAGTTATCGAGTGAGACAACAAGTGAGTTAAGACGCCTGTTTGATACCATTATGGAAGAGTATGTGGGCATTCGTTTGAAGAGCAAAAAATTCTTAGATCAGATGGTCGAATGGGAAACGTTAATGAAGAAAAGAGGACAAGATTAAGAGTAGCGCAAAACGCTGTCTTTACTTGACTTTTTAAGCAATTATCGGTACTATAGTGAAAGATTAATAGGACGTTGACGGTGAGATTTTTAATGATAAAATGTCAAAGAGAGTATGGGCTGGTGGAATCCATATCATGGTCATTAAAAGTGGCGCACTTGAGTCTATCAACAATGAAGCTTGGTTTTAAACCAAGAAATTAGGGTGGAACCGCGATTAGTCGTCCCTATGTATGCTTTTTGTGTACATAGGGACTTTTTTATTTAGTCAAAGGAGGAAATAGTATGGATTTTACAATGGTCATCCCAGCTTCAGAATTCAAAGATTTTCAATTGAAAGTGGTCTCTCTTGCGCCGATTAAGGTCAGTGTGATTGGGCATGAGGATGAAGTGTTGGAGGAATTCCAAACAAGTGCAAACTATTCAATGTACGGCTTTAAAACGAAAAATGAAGCGATTAAAGAAGTGAAATGTGAAGTGATTCCTGGAGTGATTTATGAATTTTATCCAGTAGTGAATGCACAATAGAAAGGGGAACAATTATGGCAAAAAAATTAAGTGTTCAAGAAATTATTTTAACATTACAAAATTATTGGTCTAACCAAGGATGTTTGCT
>CALJSD010000063.1 GCA_937976325.1 uncultured Carnobacterium sp. | reverse complement strand
ACACTAAAATAGGGTTGGTGGAAAATTTCCATCAACCCTAAAAATTATAGAACCGAAAGAACCCACTAAGAACGTCCATCTTCTTTTAGCAATGCTTCGTATAAAAGCACAAAAAGACCGTGGACAAATGAAGAAGCATGGGGATTCTATGGTAGGAGTAATAGTAACTAGTAACCGATGCGAATTAGAACCTCTTGCAAATTTATTTTCTAGAGGTTCTTTGAGGCTCGGTAGGTGGGAGACCTCGACTCCCACCGGTACAACTATTACCACTACCATGAAGACATCCCCATGCTTCAATATTTGACCTACGGTCAATTTCTCTTTATTTATGCACAAACATTGCGTCGCCAAAACTAAAGAAGCGGTAACGTTCTTCGATGGCGTGCTGATACGCTTCTAGTGTGAATTCACGTCCAAGATAAGCACTGACAAGCATAACAAGCGTTGATTTTGGCAAGTGGAAGTTCGTTACAAATGCATCCACCACGCGGAACTCAAACCCAGGCGAGATGAAAATATCCGTCCAACCACTCGCAGGCACCACATGCCCATCATTGTCTCTGGCAACTGTTTCTAGTGTACGAATCGAAGTCGTACCAACCGCAATGACACGTTTGCCAGCTTTCTTAGTCGCTTCAATCATGTCTGCAGTTTCTTTTGACACATTATAATACTCTGAATGCATCTTGTGGTCTTCTAGTGAATCCACAGAAACAGGCCTAAACGTTCCAAGACCAACGTGCAATGTGACTGGAACAATATTTACGCCCTTCTCACGGATTTTTTGCATTAACTCTTCCGTAAAGTGCAAGCCAGCTGTAGGTGCTGCTGCAGATCCATTTTCTTTTGCATAAACGGTTTGGTAACGTTCTTTATCTTCTAAACGTTCTTTAATATATGGTGGCAATGGCATTTCACCAAGAGATTCCAACACTTCTAGGAATACTCCTTCGTATGAAAACTCGATGATACGTCCACCTTGTTCTAATTCTTCGACAACCGTTGCTTTAAGTCGGCCATCTCCAAAAGTTACAACACTACCCACTTTCATACGTTTGGCAGGTTTTACAAGCGTTTCCCACTTGTCGCCTTCCGTATTCGTTAATAGTAAGACCTCAATATGAGCTCCCGTTTCTTCTTTTGTTCCATAAAGACGCGCTGGCAATACACGTGTGTTATTCACAACAAGTGTATCTCCTTCTTCTAATTCATCTAGTAAATCAGAAAAATGTTTATCTTCAATGCTATGTGTTGTTTTATCCACCACTAATAAACGTGAAGACGTACGGTCTTTCAATGGTGTTTGAGCGATTAATTCTTCGGGTAAATCGAAGTCAAAATCTTTCGTTGTATAGTTCATTTCTATTTCCTTCCTTACGACATGGGATATAAGCGCCCTAAGTGAGCATATCCTTCAGGCGTCACCACACGACCGCGTGATGTCCGTTTTAAAAATCCAATTTGTAATAAATATGGTTCATACATATCTTCGATAGTTTCGGCGTCTTCTGAAATATTCGCCGCAATGGCTCCAAGTCCAACTGGACCGCCATCATATAAATCAATCATTGCCGTCAATAATTTACGGTCGATATGGTCTAACCCTTTAGCATCTACTCGCAAGACTTTTAGAGCTTGCTGCGTAATTTCTTTTGAAATCATGCCTTCTTCGTATACTTGAGAAAAGTCACGTACACGCTTCAAGAGACGGTTCGCAATACGCGGTGTTCCACGAGAACGAAGCGCAATCTCAAGAGCGGCTTCCTCTTTTATTTCACTATCAAAAACATTCGCACTACGTTTAACAATCTCAGCTAGAGATGCCTCATCGTAATACTCCATATGTTCCACAATCCCGAAGCGGTCACGAAGCGGTGCTGAAAGTGCCCCTGCACGAGTCGTCGCACCAATCAAAGTAAACGGCGGCAATGGGAAATGAACCGGATGCGCAGTTGGGCCTTGTCCGACCACGATATCCACGAAAAAATCTTCCATCGCTGAATAAAGCATCTCTTCCACAACTCGTGGTAAGCGGTGAATCTCATCAATAAATAAGACATCCCCTGCTTGTAAGTCATTTAAGAGAGCCACTAAGTCTCCTGGACGTTCAATCGCTGGTCCACTTGTCGTCTTAATGCCCACTTCTAATTCGTTAGCAATCACCATCGCAAGTGTCGTCTTCCCAAGTCCTGGAGGTCCGTATAGTAACACATGATCCAAGGCTTCAG
>CALJSD010000062.1 GCA_937976325.1 uncultured Carnobacterium sp. | reverse complement strand
GCTGAGTCTGAACAAGCTAAAAAAGCAGGTCTTAAAATCGAAGTACAAGAAATTAACGGTGGCGTGCCATTGAACGAAAGTGTGGCTGACGGAACCGTCGATGCCAACGCATTCCAATCCATTGGATACTTGCAGGGATTTAACGAAGCGAATTCCAACAAACTCGTTCCAATCGGTACGACTTATATCGAACCAATGGGGCTTTACTCTAAAAAGGTAAAATCACTAAACGACCTACCAAACGGCGCTAAAGTGGCCATTCCTGACAACCCATATAACACAACTCGTGCCCTTCGCTTATTAGAAAGCGCTGGTTTAATTAAATTACCAAGCGACTTCAAAGACGGCACTGGTACTCCTAGCGACATCGTAGAAAACAAGAAAAACCTTGAATTCTTACTGATTGATGACACTACAAGCGTGCGTGTGTTAGACGACACTGATTTAATCGCAATCGGAAACACAATCGCCCTCGAAGGTGGTTTAAACGTATTGAAAGACTCACTCTTCTATGAAAAAGCAGACGCTTCTACAATCACAAGCATTAACGTGATTGCCGTGAAAGAAGAAAATGCCGATAAAGAAGAATACAAAAAATTAGTGGAACTTTACCACGACCCAGAAATCCAAAAATACATTTCTGAACAATTCGCAGGAACAAAAGTTGAAGTGAAGAAACCTGTTTCTGAAGTGTGGGGTAAATAATCCATGAAGATTGCAATTGTTGCAGCCATGAAAGAAGAGCTACATCCATTTGAAGCCCATTTCGCACCAGGAAAAGTGGTCTTTGCAAAAGGCCCAATCCGACTCCTAGAAGTCCACGAGAACTTGTATCTTGTACAATCCGGAATCGGTAAAGCCAACGCTGCGGCTTGTGCGGCTTGGTTATGCGAGAAGATCCAACCCGACCTCATCATTAATACGGGGACAACGGGAAGCTTTAATCCAGACTTCGCATTGGCGGACGTCATCGTCTCTACGAAATTCGCCTATAGCGACGTAGATGCCACTGGATTCGACTACGCCTGGGGACAAGTGCCTCAGATGCCAGCCGACTATCCTGTTGATAAAGACTTACATGAAAAAGTGGTCGGACTGCTGCGCGAAAAGGTGAGCGGATTTAACATCCAAAGCGGCTTTATCGCAACAAGCGACTCGTTTATGAGTTCTGTTGACGCCGTTAGTACGATTCGCGAAAAATTACCAGACATCGTCGCAAGCGATATGGAAGCAGCGCCCATTGCACAAGTGGCTAGCTTCTATAACATTCCCGTACTAAACGTACGTGGCGTGAGCGACCATGTGGGTGGAGATGCCCCTGACACTTTCGAGGAAACACTCGAAAAAGCATCTCAAAACGCATTCGAAGCAGTGCGTATTATCGTTGAAAATTTCCTATAAATCTCCCTAGATTTACCGCAAACGCTAAACGCAAAAAGGAGCGTAGGCATACTCGCCTCGCTCCTTTTTGTGTGTTTTATTACCTAACTGTTAGTTGACGCAAAAGAGATAATTAGAACTACTATCCAAGTAAAAGAACAATGAAAAAGAATCAGTTTATTGAAAGAATAGTGGGGAATCGCATCGGATGCGAATTAGTAGGAGCTAAAACTGCAAGTTTTTGCTTCTACTTTGAGGCTCCGAAAGCGAGAGACTACAGGCTCGAGCTGGTGCCCCACTATTAATCTTTCAAGTTCAAACTGATTCTTTAAATTGTTCTTTTTATTACCCAACTATTTAACTTTCAAAATATCTTCTTTCGCGTGGATAAGCTCTGTAATCAATTGACAGTAAGGTGTTGGAATACCATATTCCTTCCCTTTTCTAGCCACAAAGCCGTTCAAGAAGTCCACTTCAGTAAAGCGGTGATTTTGAATTAAATCTTGGTGCATTGAAGGATAGTGTCCACGAACTTTATTAGAAGCTGTATACACATAATCTTTCATTGCAGCTGGATCAAGATGCACGCCTTCTTTTTCCGCAACGGCAACGAATTCACTGATGATTTGCGTTACGATAGCTTCGGCAGTTGAAGTATCGAACACTTCGCCGATGTTTGCATCTAAGATCGCACATGTTGCGTTCATCGTACCATTCACGCACGCTTTACGCCATGTTGAGAAATGAACGTCTTCGCTATAGCTTGCGTTCAAGCCCGCTTTGTCCATCACTTCTACTAATTCTTTAGCAATCGCTACACCACTTGGGTCCGCCGCTTGCATTTCTACCGTACCAGTTCCGCCTAGACGCGCTACCCCTGGTTCGATTAGACCCGCAGTCCAAATCGTTACCCCCATAATAATATTTTTACGAGGAACGTATTTCGCCATTGTGTCTTCGTGTCCTAGACCATTTAAAAGGCAAAGCACTTTTGTATCTTCGTGGATAATCGCTTTAATCTTTTCAAGCATTTCGCCTAGTTTCATTGATTTTGTAAATGCGATGACTACATCGACTTCTTCTGTTGCTTCTTCTGGACGAATAATCTTGATGTCGATGGTATCTGTATTGTCTCCATCAACGACTTTCAATCCATTTTTTTGGATGGCTTCGATGTGCGCTGGCCATTCATCAATCAGCGTCACCTCTTGCCCTGCTTTTGTTAACATGTACCCGAAACGGCACCCCATTGCTCCTGCACCCGCAATTGCGATTTTCATTTTAACTCCCCTTTTCTATTAAACGGTTAATTTGTAATCTTCTGGTTGAATCCATTTTAACACTTTTTCGAATAAATGAACGAATACGATGTTTAACGCGATTGGCGCAACGACGAAAATAAGCGTCACAATAACGATATTCATCACACTCCATCCGCCCTCAGCTAAGTTCAACGCATTGATTGGTCCTACTAATCCGCTGAAACCGAACCCTGCACTTTGAGGTGTTCCTTGGATGTTCAATAAAGCTGCTAACACACCAAGTACGGCAGATGTACACATCATTGGTAATAAGATTTTTGGTTTTGCCAACACATTCGCCATTGACATTTTTGGCGAACCGATGAAATGCGCAATTGCAGTTCCTTTTGGATTCACTTTCCATCCCGCAATCGCAAGACCGAAACCAGCCGCACAGATACCAAGGTTTGCTGCCCCTGAGCCTACACCGCTAAGGCTAATCGCCACGGCAATTCCTACTGTTGTAAACGGAGAAACAATTAACATACAGAAAATAACGGCTAATAATAAACACATAATAACTGGTTGTAATGATAATAGATTTCCGATTCCTTGTCCTAATAATGTTGTTAAAGTTTTGATATATGGTAAGGCAAGATTTCCAATCCCACCAACAACGACTAATAACACCGTTGGAATAACGATAATAGAGTATGCTTTGGCTTTATTGCCAATCCATAAAATAACGGCTGCTCCTAATGCTGCAGTAAGTCCCATCGTAATGATGTCCCCTGTACCATTAAAAACAATTCCTTTCACATCAGGATTGAATGTTGCTACACCGCCTGAGAATAATACGGCTAATGCAAGTGCTCCTGTTTGAATTGGAGTGAATTTGAAGAATTGGCCGACCATCAATCCGATGATTGCCCCCATTAATGTATTGGCCACTTGGGTTGCTTGGATTATCAATTGGCCTTGTGGGAATACTGGTAATAACGCCTTTACTAATTCACCCAGTAATGCTCCAGGGATAAGTGTAACGACCACGCCTAATGCAAGTGCGTTAAGGACGTTCATCGTGAACTCTTTCCCGCTGTATTTCTTTTGTTCCATAATGCTTCCACCTTTCATAAGATTGGCTTTATTATAGCATATCTCCGCCCTTGCAATGTGATATTTTTAGGTAAAAAATTCAGAAAAATAAAACAAAAGACCGTAGGTCGTTAGATTCTTTTCTGCAAAATATAAAGTTAGTATTCATAAAAGAAGATTTCGATTACTACGAATCATTACGGATTTTTCCATAATCGCTGTAGTGGGGTACCGGTTCGAGCCTGAAGTCTCTCACCTTCAAAGCCTCAAAAAGGGAGTAAGGAATAAATTCCTAACTCCCTTTAATTCGCATTTAATGCTATCCCCCATTACCACTATTATAGAATCCGTATGATTCTTCGTAATCTTAATGAGTGATTTTAATTTTATGATATTTCAGAATTTTAAATAGTTTATTTTACACGATACAAAGTAATATATTTCCTAAAATTATCATATTTAAAAAGGGGTTTTATGCTAAAATATTCTTAATAAAAAAACGTTTTATAAACATTAAAAGTAGTATAACTGGCAAAAAATAAGAAAAGGTAGGTGAATAAAAATGCATCGTCATGTTATCTCTGTCATCTTACTACTAGCTTTAATCCTCGCAAAAATCTTTCTGAAAGAGGATAAAAAATAATTCAAAACAAAAAAGCCATCAGAAATGATGGCTTTTTGTGTACTTACTATTCGTTTTCTTCGTCAACTAATTGTTGCGCAAAGTCTTTCATGTTGCCTTTGATAGCTTCATCTGAAAGAGATGCAGTTGGTGTTTCTGTTGCTGCTGATTCATTTGCTGATTCAGTCGCTTCAGAAG
>CALJSD010000061.1 GCA_937976325.1 uncultured Carnobacterium sp. | reverse complement strand
TCCCGTTAAACCTGAGGAACCAACGAAGCCTGAAAATCCAGCGCAACCTGAGGAACCTGCTAAACCAGTTGAACCGGCTGAGCCAGAACAAGAAGCTCCACAGCAAACGGTTGTAGCACCAGCTGTTGAAAAAACAACTCAAACAGAATTACCAAATACGGGTACAACGGATGAGTTTGCAATTTTCAATGCAGCAGCTCTGAGCATTTTAGCTTCATTAGGCCTTGTTGCGACTTCTCGTAAAAAAGAAGAACAGGAAGCATAATCGATAACAAACACAAAGCGTGATACTAGAATTCCTAGTGTCACGCTTTTTTGACGTTGCAAAACTTTCATTATGAGAGTAGACTAGAAAGGTACACACTGAAAAGGAGTGATTTGAATGAAGAAAATCGAACAAAAAGATTTATTCGAGTTGAAAAATGTAGGGCAACCTGTTGTGGCAGGAGATGCTTTCTTTTTTACTGAAACAAAAATGAATGAAAAGAAAAATACGTACGAGACAGCCATCTATAAGTACACAGCTGACGGTAATGTGGCGTATGGAGACGAAGGGACAGTGAATTCATCGCTGAAAGTCTCTCCAGATGGGAAATGGATTAGCTTCATCAGCAATGCAGGGGAAGAAAAGACTCCACAACTAAAAATCCAATCAGTTCAAGGTGGGAAAGCAATCGCCTTAACAGAAGAGAAAAAGGGCGTGTCTAGCTATGTTTGGGCAAAAGATAGCAAGTCGATCGTATTCCAAACAACAAAGCCAGAGGAAGAAGAGAAGAAAGAAGAATTCCCTCAACCAATCGTCGTTGAAAAAACAACGTACCGTTTTGACGGCGGAACATTCTTACCAAACGACGAAGTGACACAAATCAAAAAAGTGGACGTTGCTACAAAAGAAGGTACAACACTATTCGAATCCAAAGAATCCATCGGTCTGCGCCATGTATTACATAACGAAACAACGCTTGTAGTGGACCGCGATTTATCAAACGTTCGCTGGACATTAGACAGTGCAGAAGCGTGCTACGTGGATGTGACAACAGGCGACATTCATCAGATTCTTGAAGCTGGAACAGACGAGTCTTATCGCTATGTGTTAGATGCAAAAGACGGAGCAGTCCTACAATATAGTTCAGGAGAGCACGGATTCGTGACGCAAGCAGACTTAATCGTGAACTTTGATAACACTCCAACTGCAGAAGGGCATATTTTAAACTTAACTTCAGACCTCGATGTAGAATGGGGCGACTGGCTCGTGGCGGATTTCCAACAAGCTGTGACAGGAGTTGAGCCACAATGGTTTGACGAAGAAAGTTTCTTAGCTTGCGCGAGCGTTGAGGGCAAAACTGTTCTTTACCGTTTATATTTAGACGGACGAGTGGAAAAAATCTTCGATGAACTCTTACACCTCACAGGAGCAACGATTATCTCTGAAAACGAGTTGTTCATCACGTATTCAACAACAACTGTACCAAGCGTATTAGCGCGCTTAAACTTAACAACAGGAGAAATCACAGACCTTTATAATCCAAACGAAGCGTACTTAGCTGAGCATATCGTTACAATGCCTGAACGTTTCACTTATAAAGGATACGACAACTGGGATATCCACGGATGGTATATGCCACCAGTAGAAAAAGCGGACAAGCACGCGGCAATTCTCTATGTCCACGGTGGACCACAAGTGGCTTACGGCGAAAGCTTCTTCCATGAAATGCAAGCACTCGCTGCAAAAGGCTACGGCGTGATTATGATTAACCCTCGTGGAAGTAACACATACGGACAAGACTTCGTGAAGAGTATTCTTGGCGATTACGGGAACCATGATTTCGACGACTTAATGATGGGGGTAGACTACATCTTAGAAACACACCCTGAAGTCGACGCGGACCAATTATTCGTTGCCGGTGGAAGCTACGGTGGATTCATGACCAACTGGATCGTAACGCATACCAATCGCTTCCGTGCAGCCGTCACACAACGTTCAA
>CALJSD010000060.1 GCA_937976325.1 uncultured Carnobacterium sp. | reverse complement strand
AATATCGAAGTTGTAGAAATGAACGACTACGTATTACCAAATACAGCTCTTGAAGAAGGTTCAGTTCAAATGAACGCGTTCCAACACCGTGCATATTTAGCACAATGGAACAAAGATAAAGGAACTGATTTAAAAGAAATTGGTACAACATTTATCACGCCATTATATTATTTCTCAACGAAATATAAATCATTAAAAGATTTACCAGAGAAAGCAAAAGTATTAGTTCCTAAAGAAGTAGCGATCCAAGGTCGTGCATTAGTAGCCTTACAAACAGAAGGTTTAATCACATTAAAAGATGGCGTTGGAACAAAAGCTTCATTAGCAGACATCACAAGCAACCCACGTAACTTAGAAATCATTGAAGCAGAATCAGCACAAGCACCACGTTTATTACAAGACGTTGATGCAGCTTCTATCAATGGTTCTATGGCACAAGATGCTGGTTTGAAAATCGAAGACAACATCTTCTCAGATGCAAACCACTTAGATACAATTCCTAAAGATCGTTACAACATCATCGTTGTTAAAGCAGCAGATGTTGACAATCCAACATACAAAAAAATCGTTGAATTATATCAAACAGACGATGTAGCGAAGAAAATGGATGAAATTGCACCAGGACAATACTTCCCAGTGTGGAATTCAGATAAATAATGCATGTAGACGTCAGAGTACAATGGTGCTCTGGCGTTTTTGTTTGGAATAGGAGCAGATTCTGATTGCGTGTAGTATAATGAAAGTGAAAGTTCGAACGTTGGAGGAAAAATGATGAAGACATGGATAAAACTAGCGTTGCTGTCGGTAGTAGCTGTTATGCTTGCAGCGTGCGGAGAAAAGGAAAGAATCCCTCTACCATATGCGTTGCAGTCAGATAGGATTTGGATGGATGTGCATCACGGAGAGAAAACAGAGTTAGATCCACATAACACGGTGACGGCGGTCTATCATTTTGATGGAAACGGAAACGTGCTTGCCTACACAGGATTGGATTTGGACCTCGGGGATTTAAGCGGGAAAAATGAAAAACAAATTTTAGAACTAGCCCAAAAACAATTTGAACGCAATTTCTATCGCCATAAACAACAACTTCGAGAAAAATTGGAAGTCCAATTAGAGGCGCTGA
Organism: uncultured Carnobacterium sp.; assembly: GCA_937976325.1. Classification (GTDB taxonomy): domain Bacteria; phylum Bacillota; class Bacilli; order Lactobacillales; family Aerococcaceae; genus Granulicatella. Next base: position 4,593 of record CALJSD010000060.1, on the reverse strand, counting down.
GAAAGGAAAGTATTAAAGTATGGCAGGAGGGAAATTCTAAGGAAGTCCGAGAAAAATTGAAAAAGATAGATGAAAAAATTAAAGAGTTACGAGAACAATTCAATGCTGTAGATTTCGCAGAATACGAAAGCCCAAAGCCTTCGCCAGTCAGCTACTCCTTTGGGAAATACGACGAAGACGAGCATAACAAAGACCAAACGCAGTTGATTGTAAGATTTGAGGTACAAGAACTTGCTGAAGAGTCGATGGAGTATCTGAATGTAAGAATTCAAAAAAAATTGAGAGAAGGATTCTTTGGTTCAAACGTAGGTGAAGTTAAAGGTTCTTATTATGTAGGCCTCTCAGAAGCAGGGCTAGAAGAGGATGAACCTGGGGATTATCATGACTTTATGACACCAGTGGAAAAAGAGCGTAAAGGAATTAAATTAATAGAAGAATAACTAAAAGAAAAAGGAGTGGCGAACACCACTTCTTTTTTTTTGTTGTTAATATTCGCGTTTAGAAACAGAATCACTTATTTGACAATCTTGAAACAAAATAAAATTAAATAAAACGAACGAAAATAAATTTAATGAACTAAAATGTACGTGTTTATATTGTAAAATAAAAATAGTTCTAGTATACTTAAATCATCAAATAAACCAATAAAAAGGAGTTATCATTTCAATGGATAAGTTTTTTAAACTGAAAGAGAACGGCACGAACGTTACAACGGAGTTTTTGGCTGGGTTAACGACATTCTTCGCGATGTCATACATCATTTTTGTCAATCCGAACATTCTTAGTAAAACAGGGATGCCATTCCAAGCAGTCTTCTTATCAACGATTATTGCAACAGTTGTCAGTACATTAGTGATGGGTCTTTTCGCAAACGTTCCTTACGCATTAGCACCAGGGATGGGGTTAAACGCGTTCTTTACATTTACAGTTGTATTCGGCCTTGGATTCACTTGGCAAGAAGCGTTAGCAATGGTATTTATTTGTGGTTTATTCAACATTTTCATTACGGTAACTAAAGTTCGTAAGATGATTATTAAAGCCATTCCGGTCAGTATGCAACATGCCATCGGGGGCGGGATTGGGATTTTCATCGCTTATATCGGTTTAAAAAATGCTAATCTATTAGAATTCCTTTCTGATTCAAAAACGATTACTCAAGTCAACGGTGCTGCGTATAATGTCGCAACAGAAGCTTATAAAGGCGGCGTGTTCAGCGTGAATTCAAATGGTGGAATCGTTCCATCTCTTGTAAACTTCACGTCTCCAGGCGCACTCCTTGCAGTGATTGGTTTAGTCATTACTGTAGTCTTATTATTGAAAAAAGTTCGTGGGGCTATCTTGCTTGGGATTGTTTTAACGACACTTTTAGCCATCCCAATGGGCGTTGTCGATTTATCAAAAGTAAGTTTTGAAAGTAACTCACTAGGAGCAGCGTTCAATGACTTAGGCACAACATTCATGGCCGCTTTTGGTTCAGAAGGAATCGTGAAGCTCTTCTCTGACCCAGCGCGCTTACCGTTAGTATTAATGACAATTTTCGCATTCAGCTTATCGGATACATTTGACACACTCGGAACCTTCATCGGTACAGGTCGTAAAACAGGAATCTTCTCTGAAGAAGACGAACGTCAACTTGAAAACGGATCTGGATTCTCTTCTAAGATGGATAAAGCCTTATTCGCAGATGCCATCGGTACTTCTATCGGGGCGATTTTTGGTACTTCAAACACTACAACTTATGTTGAAAGTGCAGCCGGAATCGGTGCTGGTGGACGTACTGGGTTAACAGCGGTCGTTACAGCAGGTCTCTTCCTATTATCAACCTTATTAGCACCATTCGTGGGAATCGTTCCTGCAGAAGCGACAGCACCGGCGTTAATTATCGTTGGGGTGATGATGCTTTCTTCATTTGCTGATGTGAAATGGGACGAATTGGACGAAGCGATTCCAGCGTTCTTTGCCGGAATCTTCATGGCACTTTGCTACAGTATCTCTTACGGGATTGCAGCAGGATTCATCTTCTACTGCTTAGTGAAAGTGATTACTGGTAAAGCAAAAGACATTCACCCAATTTTATGGATCGCTACAGGATTATTCATCCTTAACTTCATTATCTTAGCTCTTCTATAAGAGTAAACATCAGCTGATAGTGACACACTTATTTAAACTTTAGCCATAATAGGGCACCTAAGTATTTTTGCTTAGGTGCTTTTCCTTTTATTTCATGATAGGATAGAGGAGACAGAAAGGGAGTTGACTATGACAGAACAAACAACTGAAATCACTGCTTACGAGCGTTCCGTAGCGCTTGTGAAGGCAGAACTTACTCAATATAAACCAAAACAAATCGATACGGTATTAGGTCTCTTACAAGATGGCAATACGGTACCGTTTATTGCGCGTTATCGTAAAGACCAAACCGGTTCTTTAGATGAGGTGCAAATCCGTGAAATCGAAGAGCGCCAACGTTATTTGGAAAACTTCGAAAAACGAAAAGAAGAAATTAGCCGTCTCATTGACGAACAAGGCAAACTCACGCCAGAGATTACGGCTGCATTAAGCAAGGCGACGACCTTAACAGCGTTGGAAGATATTTATCGTCCGTACAAACAAAAACGCCGCACGAAGGCAACGATTGCTAAAGAAGCTGGATTAGAGCCATTCGCTTTATGGTTACTCATGACGACGAAGGATTCTGTAGAGGAAAAAGCGGCCACTTTTATTAATGAAGAAAAAGCGATTCTAACGGTCGAAGATGCGATTAACGGCGCCGTAGAAATTATCGCGGAATGGATTTCCGATGAAGCGAAATACCGTAAACAATTACGTCAATTTACGCAAAAGAACGGTATCGTGAAATCTGTCGTGAAGAAAGAAGAGCTCGACGAGAAGAAAGTCTACGAAATGTACTATGACTACGAAGAACCAGTGAAATCCATCGTTCCTCACCGCGTGCTTGCCTTAAACCGTGCAGAAAAAGAAGATGTAGTCCGCGTGACGATTGAAGTCGACGTGACAAACCCTCTTACAAAAATTAAAGAAGAGCAAATCAAAAATCCGTCTTCCCCATCTGCACCGATTGTCGAAGGCGCGATTGAAGAAAGCTACAAACGATTCATCGGACCAGCCATCGAACGCGAAATCCGTAATGAATTAAGTGAAAAGGCGCAAACGCAAGCGATTGCGATTTTCGGGGAGAACTTGAAGAACTTATTATTACAAGCGCCAATGAAAGGTCAAGTCATCTTAGGACTCGACCCAGCGTACCGTACAGGATGTAAATTAGCGGTAATCGATGAAACAGGGAAAGTGCTTGGCAAGTCTGTGATTTACCCTCACGTAGGAGCTTCAGAAGCCAAACGCGCTCAAGCAGGCGGACAATTCCGTCGCATCGTGGAACAATATGGCGTAACACTTGTGGCGATTGGGAACGGAACGGCTAGCCGTGAGTCTGAACAATTCGTGGCGGAACAGTTACGACAAATCCCACGCAAAGTTGTTTACACCATCGTCAGCGAAGCAGGGGCCTCTGTTTATTCTGCCAGCGATATCGCACGCCTTGAATTTCCAGATTACCAAGTTGAAGAGCGTTCCGCAGTCAGCATCGCTCGTCGCTTGCAAGACCCACTTGCAGAACTCGTTAAAATCGATCCAAAAGCCGTTGGGGTTGGACAATATCAACACGACGTTCCAGAAAAACAATTAGATGAGCAGTTAGACTTTGTCGTTGAAACAGCCGTGAACAAGGTTGGGGTCAACGTGAATACTGCGAGTGCCGCTCTTTTAGAGCACATTGCCGGATTAACGAAAACAACAGCCGCAAACGTGGTCGCTTTCCGTGACGAAAATGGTAAGTTCACAAACCGTACGCAATTGAAGAAAGTACCTCGCTTAGGACCAAAAGCTTACGAGCAAGCCGTTGGGTTCTTACGAATCATCGATGGAACGAATCCATTTGACGGCACTGACATTCACCCAGAGTCTTATGATGTCGCTAAAGCCATTTTGAAAAAAGCCAATGCCGAAAAATTAGCGCTTGGTTCGCCAGAGTTGGAAGAAGCTCTAAAAGGCCTTAATGCTAAAGAGTTGAAAGAAGAATTTGGCATCGGACAAGAAACATTGGAATTAGTGCTGGATGGATTATTGAAACCAGGACGTGACCCGCGTGAAGAAGTCGCAGGACCAATCTTACGTAGCGATGTCTTGAAGATGGAAGACCTACAAGTAGGAATGGAACTCGAAGGAACCGTTCGTAACGTAGTGGACTTCGGCGCATTCGTCGATATCGGTGTGAAACAAGACGGCCTTGTGCATATTTCGAAATTGAAAAAAGGCTTCGTGAAACATCCAAGTGATGTCGTTGCGGTTGGGGATATCGTAACGGTTTGGGTGACGGAGCTTGACCTCAAAAAAGGTCGTGTCGGCCTCTCTATGATTGGACCGGAAAACAAATAAGTAGAAACGCTATTACTCTGTTCTGACGGAACTCCTCATAGTAGCGACAATAGCTGTACCGGGGTGAGCCTAGGGTCTCGCTCCCTATCGAGCTTCAAACTGACTCTAGGAAATAAATTTCCAGAGTCAGTAATTCAC
>CALJSD010000059.1 GCA_937976325.1 uncultured Carnobacterium sp. | reverse complement strand
ACTCCGAACCCAGAGCCAACTCCGAACCCAGAACCAACACCAACTCCAGATCAACCAGCTGTAGAATTACCTCTATACGAAACGGATGGTGTGAAGGTAACGGTTGATAAGGAAAAAGGTATTGCGAAATTTGAAGACGAAAACGGAGATACTCCGGTAGTCGTTGAAGTACCAACTAAACTTCTTGATAAGAACATCAAGATGCTTAAAGTTGAAAAAGTGAACGAAACAATTAAAGGTCTTGAAGGAAAAGAATATCAAGGTTATGAAATTACTTTCGTTGATAAAGATGGTAAACCAGTTCGTGTTGAAGGGGCTGCGAAAGTAACATTCCCAGTTGCTAAAGAAGTAGATGGAGCTTACTTCGTAACAAGTGATACGAAAGAAGTGAAAGAAACAGTTGAATTCTCTAATGGAGAAAACAATGTTGTTACACTTAACGTTAAACACTTCAGTTTATACGCAGTTACATTCAAAGTTGTTGCTAGTGAAACACCAGTAACTCCAACTACTCCAGCAACACCTGCAACACCAACAACACCTGCAACTCCAGCAGCACCTACTTCACAAGTAGCAGCAGCTCCAAGTGCAGCCCAAGGAGAAAATAAACCAGCTCCAGCGCCTGCAGCAGGTGAAGCAAAAGAAACATTACCAAATACAGGGGTAGAAGATGTAACTCCAGGAATCATTGGAGGAATTCTTGCAGCTCTTGGTGGATTAGGCCTAGCCATTCCTAAAAAAGGTAAAAGAGACTAGGAAAGAACGAAAAGCTCAGATGAGAGGACACTCCTAACCGGTCCAACCCATTTGAAAAAGTAGTCTGCCCTCAAACCGGTTCACAATGTGAGCCGGTTTTCTCTTTTTGTAGATGGAAAATCTTGCAAAATCGTTTCAAATAGCGTAAAATTTATCTATTCGATGAAGAGAACAACTTGTGTAAATACACTTTTAGAGAGCCGATTATGGGTGGAAGATTGGCAGTCCCTGTTTATAGCAAGAATCATCTCTTAGAAACTTTTCTGAAATACACGTTAGATTAAGAAGAGTCGCTTAAATGGCGTTAACAATTTACCAAGGCAAACAAAATATTTGTTTGTAAATTTGGGTGGTACCGCGGAAATGATTTCGCCCCTGCAACTTGGCAGGGGCTTTTTTTATGCTCAGTGGTCAAAAGATGAAAAAAACAGTCAAACAAAGGAGGAAATTCAATGAAGATGAAGGAAACATTGCAAATTGGGAAAACAGAATTCCCAATGCGTGGGAACTTACCAACAAAAGAAGTGGATTACCAAAAAGAATGGGAAGAAGCAGACGTTTATGGACAACGTCAGAAAAAGAATGAAGGCAAACCAACATTCGTGCTTCACGATGGCCCACCATATGCCAACGGTGCGGTTCACATGGGACATGCCTTAAACAAAATTTCTAAGGACTTTATCGTTCGTAGTAAATCAATGAGCGGATTCCGTGCACCATTCGTACCAGGATGGGATACACACGGACTTCCAATCGAACAAGCTTTAGCAAACGCTGAAGGGGTTGACCGTAAGAAATTATCAATCGCTGAATTCCGTAAATTATGTGCGGAATATGCATTACGTCAAGTGGACAACCAACGCGCTGAATTCAAACGTTTAGGGGTTACAGGTACATGGGATAAACCATACTTAACTCTTCAACCAGAATTCGAAGCAGAACAAATTCGTGTATTCGGTAAAATGGCTGAAAACGGCTATATTTACAAAGGATTAAAACCAATTTACTGGTCTCCATCAAGTGAATCTTCACTTGCTGAAGCTGAAATCGAATATAAAGACGTAGAAAGCCCATCAATCTATGTGGCGTTCAAAGTCAAAGACGGAAAAGGTGTTGTATCAGATGATGCGTCATTCGTGATTTGGACAACAACTCCTTGGACACTTCCAGCAAACTTAGGGATCTTCGTACACCCTGACTATGAATATGCAGAAGTGAAAACAGACAAAGGTACTTTTGTAGTAGCCAAAGAATTAGTGAACTCACTTGCTGAAACTCTTGGTTGGGAATCAGTGGAAGTAGTAAAAGAATTCCGTGGAACTGAATTGGAATATGCAACAGCATGGCATCCATTCTACGAACGTGAATCACTAGTGATGCTAGGGGACTACGTAACGCTAGATGCGGGTACTGGTTTAGTTCACTCAGCTCCTGGACACGGGGAAGACGACTTCTACTATTCACGTAAATACAACTTAGATGTATTATCACCAGTGGATAATCAAGGTCACTACACTGCAGAGGCTCCTGGTTTTGAAGGAATGTTCTATGCTAAAGCAAATAAAGTCATTACAGACATGTTAGCTGAAAATGGTTCATTACTAAAACTAAGCTATTTCGTGCATAGTTACCCACATGACTGGAGAACGAAGAAACCAGTTATCTTCCGTGCAACTCCACAATGGTTTGCGTCAATCGATGCTTTCCGTCAAGATATTTTAGATGTAATCGAAAATGATGTGAAATGGTACCACCCATCAGGTCAAGTACGTATTTACAACATGGTTCGTGACCGTGGCGACTGGGTCATCTCTCGTCAACGTGTATGGGGTGTTCCACTTCCTGTATTCTACGGTGAAAACGGAGAACCAATCATCACTCCAGAAACAACAGAACACGTTGCTAAATTAGTCGAAGAATTCGGTTCTGACGTATGGTTCGAACGTGAAGCAAAAGACTTATTACCAGAAGGATTCACACATCCAAGCAGTCCAAATGGTACATTTACAAAAGAAATGGACATCATGGACGTATGGTTCGACTCAGGTAGCTCACATGCTGGTGTATTAAGCATTCGCCCAGAATTAACATTCCCAGCTGATTTATACTTAGAAGGATCAGACCAATACCGTGGATGGTTCAACTCAAGTTTAACAACAAGTGTAGCGGTTCATAAACAAGCGCCTTATAAAGCAGTTCTTTCTCAAGGGTTCGTAATGGACGGAGAAGGTAAGAAGATGAGTAAATCTCTAGGAAACGTCATCTCACCTGCAAAAGAAATGCAAACAAAAGGGGCAGACATTATCCGTCTATGGGTATCATCAGTAGACTACGAATCAGACGTGCGTATCAGTACTGAAATCTTAAACCAAGTATCTGAAGCATACCGTAAGATCCGTAACACAATGCGCTTTATGTTAGCGAACACTACAGACTTCGAACCATCTAAACATGCAGTAGCGTTTAAAGACCTACGTAGTGTGGACCAATACATGATGATTCGTTTCAACGATATCGTGAAGACAATTGAAGAAGCGTATGAAAACTACGAATTCTCAACAATTTACCAAACAGTGATGAACTTCTGTACCGTTGATTTATCACAATTCTACTTAGACTTTGCAAAAGACGTTGTGTATATCGAACATGAAGATAACTACGAACGTCGTGCAATGCAAACAGTTATTTACGATATCTTAGTGAAATTAACGAAATTACTAAGCCCAATCTTAGTTCACACGAGTGAAGAAGTTTGGAAATACTTGAAGGAAGAAGAAGCTTATGTTCAATTAGCTGAATTCCCAGCAGTAGAAAACTACGAAAACAAAGAAGAAGTATTAGCCCAATGGACTGAATTCTTCAAAGTTCGTAACACTGCACTGAAAGCTTTAGAAGAAGCTCGTAACGAGAAATTAATCGGTAAGAACTTCGAAGCCAAAGTAACGCTTTACCCATCTAATGAAGTACGTGCTTTATTAGACAGCTTAAACACAAATGTCGCTCAATTATTCATCGTAAGTGAATTAGAAGTGGCTGCAGAAGGCGTTGAAGCTCCTGCGAATGCGGTTGAAGGCGAAGGCGTGAAAGTCGTTGTTGAACATGCTAAAGGTGAAACATGTGAACGTTGCCGTGCTGTGAAGATTGAAGTAGGAACATTAGAAGATGCTCCAACTTTATGTAATCGTTGTGCAGCAATTGTGCGTGAACACTTCCCAGAAGCGCTTGTTCCAGAATCAGAATAATAAAATTTTAACTGAGTCGGAGAAATTCGGCTCAGTTTTTTTCAAATTGTGTTCAAAAAGTGGACATTTCGAAGGAATGAATCTGTGTAAAACGGTTTCATTCTTTTTTTGCGTTATATCAAGGTTTAAGAGCGTCTAAAGAGAGGGGCTTTGTAAATAAAAGGAAATTTTGCTCTCCATATTTTCTTTATAATTAAATCGAAATCATACTTATTTAGTATTTTTACTATAGTTTTAAAAGATAAATTTCATAAGTCTATCAGGAAATGTTCTTACCCAGTTTAGATAATGTCTAATGTAGGAAAGGGGTTACAGCAAATCTTTTCCTAAATAAAAGAAGAAATAGGAGAACAATTATGCAAAAAGTACGTAATAGACAAAAAGGTATGATTGCAGGAGCAAGAGTATTAGGAGCGAGCCTTATCTTAAGCACAAGTCTTCTAGCACCATTTACAACAGTGTATGCTGAAACGGGTGAAGGAGGAGTTCCTAATGTGACACTGCCAAATGGAGTTCCAACAAACTATGATTTAACATGGTATGATGAGTTTGATGGGGACAAACTCGACATGACGAAATGGGATTATTCTCTTTCCAGTTTCGATCCTAAAGCAAGAACACAAATGCATTTCACAGATGACCCAGCCAATGTTTCATTAAAAGATGGAATTCTTCATTTAACGGCACTCTATACGCCGAAGCAATTGAAGTGGAATCCAGTTACTAAGAAGAATGAATGGGTAGACCGTGAGAACACTTATAAAGATCCAAAGACGGGGCAAACGATTACTTATAAAGCACCATTTACATCTGGAGCGATTCAAACACGTGATCGACACGGGAAAGTCCTTACTGAATTTGTAGGTGATTTCTATGCTGAATCGCGTATTAAGCTGCCTTTAAGTGAATCTTCATGGGCTTCCTTCTGGATGACTGGCACAAAAGGTGGAGGCTCTCCTAAGAGTGGGGAGATTGATGTTTTCGAGTCAAAAGGATATGATTCAAACTACATCCAAGCAAATGTCCATACAGAACCGTCCAAGACTGGTCAGTACAGTGAGCAACATCCGTATAAAATTCCTAATAATGGAGATACGCAAACAGACTTTCACACATATGGGGTCTTAAAAGAAGGAGATAAGGTGACTTTCTTCTATGATGGACAGGCTGTACATACTATTAAATATAGTGAATTAACAAAGAATACACCATTCGTCAACAAAGATAATGGATTTATTTTACGATTAACACATATCGTAGGTGGTTCATTCGTGAAAGACTGGGATGGTGGTACTCGTAACTATACTGACGCGATTCCTTACAAAGATAGCTATAAGGATGGCAGTCGTTCAGACATGCAAATCGACTATGTTCGCGTATGGCAACCAAACACTAAACCTGTAACAACAGAAGCGCCAACGACGACAACTGCCGCACCAACAACAACGGTTACTCCCACGACAACAGAGGCACCTACTACTACAGTGGCGCCAACGACAACTGAAGCAACTACAACGACAGAAGCGCCAACAACAACAGTAGCGACTACAACGACAGAGGCACCAACGACAACCGTAGCAACTACAACGACAGAAGCGCCAACGACAACAGTAGCGACTACAACGACAGAAGCGCCAACGACAACTGTAGCAATTACAACGACAGAAGCGCCAACGACAACTGTAGCAAGTACAACGACAGAAGCGTCAACGACAACTGTTGCAAGTACAACGACAGAAGCGTCAACGACAACTGTTGCTCCTACAACCACTGTAGCAACAACAGAAGCACCAGTCGTAACAACTTCAGCCCCTGTAGCAACAGAGGCACCAGTAGTAACGACATCGGCTCCTGTAGTAACAGAAGCTCCGGTAGTGACAACCTCAGCGCCTGTAGTAACAGAAGCTCCAGTGGTAACAACCTCAGCACCTGTAGCGACAGAGGCACCAGTCGTAACAACGTCAGCGCCTGTAGTGACAGAAGCACCAGTAGTGACAACTTCAGCTCCAGTAGTAACAGAGACACCTACAACAACTACGACGACGGAGGCTCCAACAACTTCATCAGAAGCGACAACTGAAGCTCCAAGAAGACGTTTCCGTAGAAGAAGAGCTCTTCTAGATACAGCAGAAGTGCCCACACCATCTCCTGAGGCAGAGGTACGTTCTACTGTTGTAGAAACGTTAGTATCAAGTGGAGCTCCAGCGCCAATTGCGGTTTTAACAAATGCCGTAGAAGCAACTGAAGTAGCGGAAGCAAATGCATCAACAACTGATTCACGTGTGTTAGCAACACCGCTTGCTAGTAAAGCAGAACAAGCACCAGCAAAAGAAACAAAAGATGTAAAAGATCCATCTCCAACACCTGTTGCACAGGGTACACCAGCGCCAGCAGGAGAAGACGAATTACCAAATACAGGTACTTCAATGGGAACTTTATATCTGATTCTATCAGCAGTGTTCTTAAGTGGAGGAGCATTCGTATTTGCTAAAAGCAAAAAATAAAATAGTTCAATGAACCAAGAGGGAATTAGACAGTGAAGGCTGTTTAATTCCTTTTTTTTGCGTTGTTATTTTCAGTCTCAAGTCCCAGAGAAATCGGCCTTTAGTACCATGCCCAAAAATTAGTGGATGATACAATAAGTCTATAAGGAGGGAGTACCATGAAACAGTGGAATAGACTTCTCAAACTAGTATTGTTTGTATTCATAACGCGTTACTTTATGAGTCATATTTACGGTTCTTCCGTAAGGCTGTTATTTTCACTTCTCGTACTAGCAGGTATCTTTTTCTTCATGCTATTTCCAGAAGAAATGGAAGTGAAATCGGTCTTTGGCAAAACAAAGAAGCCGTTAGATAAAACCTCAAATAAGGTGCAAGAACGATATGAACAATCAGGATTATCCAAACAAGATATCGACTATTTTAGACAAAAAATGGCAGTGGTGAAGACGCAAATTGAGGAAATCGATGAGACGATTCAAAGTTATACCAAACTACGGATTATTAGTAATCGATACAATACGACTCAAACGATGAAGGAGTATTTCAAATCTCTCGTCCATCACCCTGAAAAGCTTCCAGATGCGAACTTGTTCGTTCATACTTGTGTACCGTCGTTAAATGAAATGACGAAAGCATACAAAGAATTGAGTGAGCAACCAGTAAAAGGAAGCGAAACGTATCAAATACTACAAGAATTAGGAGAAAAAATCGATCTCGTCTGTGCGACGCTGGAAGAGGATTACTTACATTTCCAAGAAGACAGAATTAAAAAGTCAGAAGCAGAGATGGATTACGTAAACCGTACGATAAAGGAGTAGAGAACAATGACTGAAGAAAAATCAATGGTGGATGCACTGATTCAAAACCCATTTGGAGAAGATGTGGTAAAAAATACGACGTTGCAAGATGTGGCGAGTGATTTCCCACAAGAACAAGTAGATGCTAAACGTGCGCTAGTGGATACCTTACCGGAGAAACAACAAGAACAAGCCCGCGCACTTGCAAAACAAATTGACGAAAAGAATATGCAGGCCATCATTAGTTATGGTGCCGGCGCGCAAAAGCAACTTGGTGAATTCTCACATTCGATGCTCGCTCATGTGCAAAATAAAGATACAGGGGAAATCGGGGATACGCTCAATGAATTGATGATGCGACTTAACGAGACAGATCCGAACGACCTTGTGGCGCAAGACTCGAATATCTTCCGCAAAATCTTTGGACGCGTGAAGAAGTCGATTTACGAAATGCAATCGAAATACCAAGAAGTGGGCTCACAAGTCGATAAGATTGCCGTGAGATTGGACCATGAAAAGAATGGCTTATTAAACGACAACTTGTCACTCGAGCAACTGTACCAACGCAATAAGGAATTCTTCGAGGCGTTAAGTATTTATATCGCTGCTGGGGAATTGAAGATTGAAGAGTTGCAACAAAAACTAATCCCTAAAGCGATGCAAAAGGCGCAAGAGACAGGTGACCAAATGGATGTGCAAGTTGTCAATGACCTACATCAATTCCTGGACCGTCTTGAAAAGAGAAACCACGACTTGAAATTGACGCGTCAAATGACGATTCAACAAGCGCCACAAATTCGCTTGATTCAAAATACAAACCAAACATTAGCAGAGAAAATTCAGTCTTCAATTACGACGACGATTCCTTTATGGAAGAATCAAATTGCCATTGCGATGACATTGCTTCGCCAAAAAGATGCCGTGACAGCGCAACGTCAAGTGTCTGAAACGACGAACCAATTGATTCAAAAGAACTCTGAAATGTTGAAGATTTCTACGATTGAAACGGCTCGTGAAAACGAACGTGGTATTATCGATCTTGAAACTCTTCAAAAGACGCAACAAGACTTGATTGAAACATTAGAAGAAACGATCTTAATTCAACAAGAAGGCCGTCAAAAACGTAGAAAAGCTGAATACGAATTGACGCAAATGGAACAAGAACTCCGCGAAAACTTACTCGTTTTAAGCCAAAAAGAAAAACGTGTGAAGGAAGAATATTAGAAATTGAAGGTCATCTGAAAAGGGTGGCCTTTTTTGTGCAAAATAATACAAGTAAATAGCAATATTGTTATTGTTAATTATAGTTATTTCCGTAAAAATTGTTTTAGTAAAAAATATTATTTTAGGAGGTTTTGTTATGGGTAAAACAAGAGAAAGAAAAAAGGGAAGACACTTAAAAATCTTTCCAAAAGATTATACGGTGGTAGATTTGGAAACGACTGGGTGGGATTGCACGCATGATTATATAATCGAAGTTGGTGCAATTAAAGTTCGTGACAACAAGGTCGTTGATACATTTTCTGAATTAGTAAAGCCAAAAGTATACTATGTGTTGGATGATGTAAGAAAAGAAGACCGTGTTGTGGAATTCAATGGTGAGAAGATCGTTTATATTTCTAACTCTATTTCGGACCTAACTGGTATCACAAACGAAGATTTACATCATGCCAGATCAGAAAAAGAAGTGATGGTAGATTTTCTTAAGTTTATTGGTGACGATATTTTAGTAGGACATAATATGCTTTCATTTGATTCCACATTCTTATACGATAGTGTAAAATCAAATCTAGGGAATATTCTAAATAATGATTTAGTAGATACACTTCTCTTATCACAGTACATTATAAAAGATATTGAGAACCATAAATTGGATACGCTATTAAACTACTTTGATATAACTACTAATGTTCGTCATAGAGCGTTAGCTGATTCAGAAGTTACATTAAAACTTCTTCAAAAGCTAAAAGAACGAGTAATTACTAGTAATATGACACTTGAAGAATATATAAAGAATGAGGAAGAAAAGATTTCACCTTTTTTAAATTTACCATTTTGTGAATACTTCAGAAATCTGAATGTATGTATTACTGGAAATCTAGAAATCGGAAAAAAAGAAATCGTGAAAGAATATATTAGAAGTTGTGGTGGAATTGCTCAAGAAGGACTAACAAAAAAAACAGATATATTAATTCTTGGAGATTGTAGCAAAATTCATAATTTACGTGAAGATAATTTAACAGGCAAACATAGGAAGGCATTAAAATATATTCGAGAAGGACAGAATATTGAAATTTTATCTGAAGAAGCTTTTTTACAACAAATAATTCCGTAAATAACATCGATAAAACATAATTTTGAACTATACCCTAACTAGTACCTGTAATGTTTCAATTCGTTAACAAAATGATAAACTTCGCCTTGAACCTTGATATTTTGGCTAACATTATTTAAAATAGGATGAAAGGAAAAAAATATTATTTTAATGAGGTGAAAAAATGCACGTATGGGTCGTAGTTCTCGCGTTATTAGCATTAGCAGTATTTTTCTTATTCATTTCACTATTCTTAAAGGATAACCAAAATGAAGAAGAAATCGATGAATTAGCAGATGGTTTATTAGAATTAAACCGTGAAGTATATTCATTAAAGAAAAAAATTCAAGAATTAGAAGGAACAACTGTTTACAAAGGACCATCAGTTGAACCAACTTACGAAGAAGTTCGCGCTGCAAAAGCAGCTGAAACTCGTGTAGTTGAACAATCAGAACCAGTAGCTGAAGAAACAGAAGCAGTGGAAGAAGCAACTGCAGAAGAATCTGGTCGCTTACACAATGTAACAAAACAACAAATCATTACATTATTCAGCCACGGTAATTCAGTAGAATCAATTTCTGAACAATTAAACGTACCTGTTTCAACAGTACAATTGGTAATCGATAACTATTTTGAAGCAGATGCAAATTAAGGAGGAAGAACATGAGTAAAACGAAATTTCGTTCTTTAGGAATGGGCTTCTTATTAGCAGCGTTAATTTTAGCATTGGTTACTGTGATTTGGCCTTTTGTACCACAATCATTAAAGAGCCAATTGGATGCAGTAAATTTACCAATCGTTTCTGAAGGAGCAAATGAAGCAAGCTATAAAGCAGCTTACGAGTCTTTATTAGCTGAAAAAGAATCTGGTAGCCAAGCGTCTTCATCAAGTGCTAAAGCTACTTCACAAGCTTCAACAACTGAAGCAGCAACTACACAATCTTCAAAACCTGTATCTATTACAGTTGAAGAAGGCGAATCATCAAATGATGTTGCCGACAAATTAGAAAAAGCAGGCTTAGTTAAGAGTGCTAAAGAGTTCATAGATTACTTAACAACAAATAACATTGCTGATAAGATCTGGACTGGTACTTTCGAAATTAAACCAGGAAGTTCTAATGAAGAAATCGCTCGTGCAATCGGAGCGTTACAATAATAGACATGAATCAGTGTTACAGTCGAAGGGCTGTAACACTTTTTTTGATTTAAATTAAAGTTTTCTGAAAATTAGATGAAAACTGTGGTACAATGGAAGTACGACTTTAGAAAGTGGAGTGAGAATATGATTGAAAGAAGTCAAGTAGATGTAAATCAAACATGGGACTTAACGCATTTGTTTGAAACAGAAGAAGCTTTTAACGAAGCGTTAGAAGACCTAAAAGGAAAAGTAGATGCTTTCCAAAAGGAATACGAAGGAAACATTACAACTGCACACCAAGTGAATGCTGGTTTAGCAACTTACCGTGCTTTATTAGAACAACGCGGTAAAATCTCTGCGTATTGCAACCTTGCTGTGAGCGCGAATACAAGAGATAAAGAAGCACAAACACGTTCAGCACAAACACGTACAGTGTTAGCTGGATTAGATGCAAAATTAAGTTTCTTTGAATCTGAATTAAGCCAATTGGATGATGCAGTATTAGAAGAAGCGCGCGCGAATAAAGAAGACGCCTTATATATCGAACGTCTCTTAGAAGATAAAAAACATTTATTATCAAAAGACGTGGAAGCAACTTTAGCTGCTCTAGGAAATACATTAGATGCTGGTTACCAAGCGTACAACGATATTAAATTCAAAGATATGCATTTCCCAGACGTAGAAGCAGATGGACAAGTGATTCCGATGACATACAACAGCTTCGAAGGACGTATGCAATCAGAACCAAATACAGCGATTCGTCGAGAAGCATTCAAAGTATTTAGCGATACATTACGCAAATACCAACACAGCACAGCTTCAGCGTATAACACACAAATTCAAAAAGAAAAAACAATGGCAACATTGCGTGGATTCGATTCAGTGTTTGACTACTTATTAGACCGTCAAAAAGTTTCTCGTGAACTATACGACCGTCAAATCGATGTCATCATGGAAGAATTGGCGCCACATATGCGTAAATTCGCTCGTCTAATCAAAGAAATCTATCAATTAGATGAAGTGCGTTATGAAGACTTGAAACTTGAAGTAGATCCAACATACGCTGCCAAAGTAACGTATGACGAAGCAAAACAATACATCTTAGAAGGGCTAGAACCTCTAGGAGAAGATTACCTCAAGATTATGAAGGAAGCCTTCGATAACCGTTGGATCGACTACGCTGAAACAATCGGTAAACGTACAGGTGCGTTCTGTTCATCACCTTACGGGGCAAACTCATTTATCTTAATGTTCTTTACAGAAGATATGAATGACTGCATGACGCTAGCGCATGAATTAGGACACGCAGGGCACTTCCAATTAGCCTACAAACACCAAAATATTCTAGATGGTCGTCCAAGTATGTACTTTGTAGAAGCTCCATCAACTACAAACGAATTATTGGTTGAGTTCTACTTGAAGAACAAAGCGGGAGATGACTTACGTATGAAACGTTGGATTTCTTCTCAAATGGTCGCTAAAACGTACTACCATAACTTTGTGACTCACTTATTAGAAGCGTACTTCCAACGCGAAGTATACCGTTTAGTGGACGCAGGTAAGAGCTTAGACGCGGATACATTGAATCATTTATTCAAAGAAACATTGGCGAAATTCTGGGGACCAGAAGTGGTTCTTACAGAAGGCGCAGAGTTAACATGGATGCGTCAACCGCACTATTACATGGGACTTTACTCATACACTTACTCAGCTGGGTTAACAATCGGTACACAAGTGGCGAAAATGATTCAAAAAGATTCAAGTGTCGCAAATACTTGGGTGGAAGTCTTGAAGATGGGCGGAACGAAGAGCGCAGAAGAGCTTGCAAAAGCAGCAGGCGTGGATGTCTCAACAGATGCACCGCTGAAAGATACGATTGCAACAATTGGTGGCTTAATCGACGAAATCGTAGACATTACAAAACAATTGAATGCATAAAAATAAAGGTCAGCATTTTTGTTGACCTTTTTGCGTTTTTAGTTATTGGTTTGACTGAGATACAATCAGTTGAACAGATCCGTTAATGGCTAGTTCAGGTGTTCCAGAAGGCAGAATAAAGGAATCTGCTTTTTGGATTGGATACTCGATTCCGTTGACTGTGAGGGTTCCTTTTCCGTCTAACACCGTCACAAGGTGATAAGTAGAAGAGAGGGCATCGCTGTAGTCGCCGTTGATATCATATTTCCAAACGGTGAAGAATTTGTTCTCCACAAAAGTCGTTCTTGTTCCATTGTCAGTCGTCACCACTTGTTGATTGGTTGTTGGGACACTGTGCGGAATAGTTGTGACATCTTTTGTTTGTTGGATATGCAGTGGGCGAGGGTTACCAGCATCGTCGGTGCGGTTATAGTCATAAACGCGGTAAGTCGTATCCGAATTTTGTTGCGTCTCAAGAATCACAATACCGCCACCAATGGCGTGAATTGTGCCACTCGGAACATCGAAGAAATCGCCCGCTTTAACAGGAACTTCGGTAAATAGCTCGCTCCAAGCTTCATTGTCGATTTTCTCTGCAAATTCTTCTGGAGTCATCGCTGTATGTCCATATACAATTTTTGCGCCTGGCTCAGCTTGAACGACATACCAACATTCATTCTTCCCATATTCGCCTTCATGTTCTAGCGCATATTCGTCATCTGGATGTACTTGAATCGATAAGTCATCGGACGCATCGAGTAACTTAATAAGAAGAGGAAAACTTGCTAACTGTTGCCCATTGAAGAGTTCAGGATGAGCTTTATAGAGTTCATCTAACCCGAGTCCTGCATATTCTGCAGGGCTTTTTATCGTTGAAATCCCATTTGGATGCGCGCTAATAATCCACGCTTCACCGGTTTTGTCAGACGGTAGATTGAAGTTAAAGAGCGAATGCAATTTCGTCCCGCCCCAGATTTTCTCTTGAAGTACGGCATTTAAAAAGATTGGTGTTGTCATCATCGTGCCTCCTATGAAGAATGTCTTAATGCAAATGAATTAAATTCAAATAGATCGTATCTGTGTCGGCTAATCGAGTACTCAAATGGAGTGCCATTATCTAAGTAGGCTACTTGTTCTACTTCGAAGACTGGCTCCGTTGGAAGTAATTGTAAGTATTTTTGTTCATCTTCAGAACTTGGCGCTGCACGCAAGATTTTTGTGGCACTCGCGATGCGTAAGCCTAGTTTGCCTTCGATATATTGATAAATAGAGTCTAATAGAACTTCTTCAGTAATTCCTGGAATGACGCTTGTACTCATATAGGTTTGCTCTAATACATACGGCTTCCCGTCGATGATGCGAAGTCTATGAATATTATAAACAGGACTTTGCACCGGTACTTGTAATTTTTCTGCAAGGAATTCAGAAGCAAACTCTAATTTAAAATGAATGATTTTTGATTCAACAGTAGAGTGTGTATCCTCAGAAATTTTCGTAAGTCCTTTAATATCGCGTTCTGGAACGATAAGTTTTCGCTTAGACGTGCCGCGAGAGAGGACAAAGGTACCTTGGCCGCGTTTTCTGAAGATAAGCCCTTCGGAAACGAGTAAGTCTAATGCTTTCTTGACCGTCATTCGACTGCTATTAAATTCTTTCGTTAATGTGATTTCATCGGGTAATTGTTGGTTAATGGCGTATTCGTTACTTAAAATCTTTTCACGAATCGCATGGTAAATCTGTAAATACTTTACGCTCATCGAATGTCATCCTTTCTCTAAACTAGCTATATTATAACAAATGAAGAATGAATAGGCAAAATCGGCAATTTGAATACTATTTACAAATATTGTCTAGACAAATGCTTAATTTGTGATATACTATACGTGAAAGAGCTTACAGAAAGGAGGTTAATTATGAAGAAACAATTGAGTTTCCCTCAAGGGTTCTGGTGGGGTGCTGCTTCAAGTGGACCGCAGACAGAAGGACAATTCGATAAGGTACATGAAAATGTGATGGATTACTGGTTTAGAACTGCTCCAGAAGCTTTCTTTAATGGCGTCGGTCCAGATGTGGCGAGTGATTTTTATCATACGTATCCTGAAGATTTTCGTTTGATGAAGGAGATTGGATTTAATTCATTCCGTACATCGATTCAATGGAGCCGTTTGATTAAAGACTTCGAAACGGGTGAAGCTGATCCAAAGGCTGTGGAATTTTACAACGCTGTTATTGAAGAAGCGAAGAAAAACGATATTGAACTTGTACTGAATTTACATCATTTCGATTTGCCAGTTGAATTGCTTCAAAAATATGGCGGTTGGGAAAGTAAACATGTCGTGGACTTATTCGTGAAGTTTGCCAAGACTGCGTTCGAATGTTTTGGCGATAAGATTCATTACTGGACAACTTTCAATGAGCCAATGGTCATTCCAGAAGCAGGATACTTATATGCATTCCATTATCCGAACCTAAAAGGGAAAGGGAAAGAAGCTGTTCAAGTGATTTATAATCTAAATCTTGCAAGTGCCAAAGTGATTCAACTCTATCACTCATTAGGCTTGGATGGAAAGATTGGGATTATTTTAAACTTAACACCTGCTTACCCAAGAAGTGATGCTCCAGAAGATTTAGCAGCAAGTCAATTTACAGATGATTTCTTTAACAGAGTCTTCTTGAATCCAGCGGTGAAGGGAACATTCCCTGAAACCTTGGTGAAAAGACTAGAGGAGGACGGCGTGTTATGGAGTCATACTGAAGAGGAATTGCAGCTCATTCGAGAAAACACAGTCGATTTTCTTGGGGTGAATTACTATCATCCAAAACGTGTTCAAGCGCAATCAAATCCTGAGGAGTACAAAACTCCTTGGATGCCAGATCAATACTTTAAAGAGTATGAATGGCCTGAACGTCGCATGAATCCATATCGTGGATGGGAAATCTTCCCGAAAGCTATTTATGATATCGCCATGATTGTGAAGGATGAATATGGCAATATCCCATGGTTCATTAGTGAGAACGGGATGGGTGTGGAAAACGAAGGTCGCTTCATTGGAGAAAATGGAGTCATCGATGATGTGTATCGTATTGAATTTTACGAAGAACATCTCACTTGGCTACATAAAGCGATTGAAGAAGGTAGCAACTGTTTTGGATATCATACATGGACTGCTTTTGATTGCTGGTCTTGGAATAATGCGTATAAGAATCGTTATGGATTTATTTCTGTAGATTTAGAAACGCAAAAGAGAACTATCAAGAGTAGTGGAAGATGGTATCGCAACGTTAGTAACAATAACGGATTTGAAGTAGAAGTCGAGGAATAAAGAGAGGAGATATTCAGATGAAAAACTCGAAATTTATTGACAAATTTGCCGCGTTTGCTGGTAGATTGGGGAACCAAATTCATTTAAAAACCCTAAGAGATGCATTCGCAACAGTAATGCCATTATATATTTTGGCAGGGTTAATCGTTCTTTTGAACAACACAGTCTTTAAGTGGATTTTCCAAGGGGATACATTAACAAAATTCCAATATTGGGGAATTACAATTGCAAATGGTACTTTAAGCATTTCAGGTATTATTATTGCCGTAATGGTTGGTTATTTCTTAGCGAAAAACAGAGATTTTGAAAACCCATTGGCAGCATCAATGCTATCATTAGTTTCTTTAATTGTTATGATGCCAAATACAGTTTCTGCTGTTCCTGATGGAGCAAAAGATGCGGTGAACATTTCAGGCGTTCTTTCATTTAACAACACAGGTACAGGCGCAATGTTCGCAGGGGTTATCGTAGCGATTATTGCAACAGAACTATTCATCAAATTATCGAGCGTAAAAGCATTGCAAATTAACCTTGGAGACAACATTCCACCAGCAGTTGGTAAATCATTCAGCGTATTACTTCCAGTAATGACTGTTATTTCATTATTCGGGGTTGTATCAGCATTATTATTCAACATGTTTGGAACAAACTTAATCTCAATTATTACAGTCTTCATTCAAGAACCAATTCGTCATATTGGTACAAGCTTAATTGGGGTAATCATTATTTACTCTCTAGGAAATATGTTATGGCTATTTGGTATTCACCAAGCCGTTATTTACAGTGCAATCCTAGAACCATTACTATTAATTAACATTACTGAAAACATCGCTGCTGCAAATAATGGACAAGCGATTCCACACATCATCAACTTATCACAAGTTCAAACATTCGCGTTAATGGGTGGTAGTGGATCTACATTATGTTTATTAGTGGCAACATTCTTAGTGAGCCGCAACGCTGCTTCTAAAAACGTGGCTAAATTATCATTTGGACCTGGACTCTTCAATATCAATGAACCAGTATTATTCGGTTACCCAATCGTTTATAACATTTCATTAGCGATTCCATTTATTGCTGTTCCAGCTCTTGGTATTTTAATCAGCTACTTAGCAACAGTTGCAGGCTTCATGAGCCCAGCATTTGTACAAGTTCCATGGACTACACCAGTCTTCTTAAATGCATGGTTAGCAACAGCAGGGGACTTCAGAGCAATTCTCGTTCAATTAGTCATCTTTGCACTTGGAGTTCTTCTATACATTCCATTTATCAAAGTTAATGATAAAGTTGTTGAACAAGAAATGAAGGGATAAGATTATGAAACAAATTTTATTAGTATGTAACGCGGGAATGTCGACAAGTATGCTCGTTAAAAAGATGCAACAAAGTGCGACTGAACGTGGGATTGAAGTTTCTATCGAAGCAAAATCCATTACAGAAGCGAAAAAGAATATCCATGAAGCAGATGTTATTCTCATTGGACCACAAATTCGTTACGAGTTGCCTGCAGTAAAAGAAATCGCAGGAGATATTCCAGTAGATGCCATTGATATGCGTGACTACGGAATGATGAACGGTCCTAAAGTATTAGATCAAGCTTTAGCATTGATAGGAGAATAATATGACTGAAGAAATGGAACTCATCTGTTTCCAGCTGATTGCCAATAGTGGTGCAGCCAAATCTTGTTTTGTAGAAGCGATTCAAGCGGCTAAAAAAGGATTGTTTGAAGATGCTAAAGCAAAACTTGTGGAAGCAGAAGAAGCCTTTGTTGAGGCGCATAAAATTCACGCAGAGCTCATTCAAAAAGAAGCAAGCGGAGAAAAAACAGAATTCTCATTGCTGTTCATGCATGCCGAAGACCAAATGGCTTCAACGGAAATCGTTCAATTGTTAGCGCAAGAGTTGATTGAGCTTTATCGTGAACGATACGAACAAAAGTGATTTAGAAGAACACAGATTGGCATCTCTGCTGATCTGTGTTTTTTATTTAGAATCAACCTTAGAAAAAAGATTCCTTTAAAGCCTTACGGATATCTTCATAATAGCTGTAACGTTGCACCGGTGTAAGCCGAAGTCTTACACCTTCGAAGCTTCAAATGGGGAGTACGAGTAAACTCTTACTCCCCTTAATTCACATTCGATGCACTTCACGTTACTGCTATTATAGAATCCGTAAGCTTCTCTGGAATCTTTTATTATGTTGGCCCCCTTTTTTATTTCATATGGAAACAGAATCATTAAGAAATACCTAAATCCTTTTAAATCGCGTGAATTCAATGATAAAATAAACTGACATCAACCGTGGAGGAACATATGGAAGACAAAAAATTATTTATGAATACATATACCGGTCGCGTGTTTAATCCTCTTGAAATGGTTCCAGACAATGTAGCCATTGAAGATATTGCGCATGCCTTAAGTATGATGTGTCGAGGAAACGGTCATCTTCGTTTCTTTTATTCAGTAGGATTACATAGCATTAACTGTGCACAAGAAGCGATTGCCAGAGGATACCAAACAGGAACCGTCCTTGCATGTTTACTACATGATGCGACTGAAGCGTATATCGCTGACTTAATTCGTCCTGTGAAAAATCAATTGCCAGAGTACGAAATCATGGAAAATAACTTATTCGAAGTGATTAAAGAGAAATTCTTCTTACAACATTTAGAAGATAAAGAATGGGCAAAAGTGTGGGCGATTGATCATGAAATGCTCTCTAATGAATTGCCAATTATCTTAACGGATGAACCGATAATGGAAAAAGCGCCATTACTGAGCAGTCCAATTCTCGAAGAAAGAAGCATGCGAGCAGTCGAACTCGAATTCTTGAAGTTATTCACCGAACTCTTTGAGACGTATCAAAAAGACGTGAAGAACTTAAAACGCGCGCAGCAAAAGAGAGAACTAGAGGCGATGACGCCAGGGAAACGCCGCGCGGAAGAAAAACGAGTGGTCGAATGGCTAAAAGGAATGCCGCAATGGATCGAAGCCAAAACTGTTGCCTTAACAATGCCGATGCGAATGGAATTCCAATTAGATTTAATCGTTCAAGAGGCTAGAAACGCTGGAAAAACAATATTTGTTCCTGTGACGATGCCGGATAAGACATTGGTGTTTGTAGAATGGAATGAACAAACAACCTTTAAACGTACTTCTTATGGTGTGTTAGAACCAGTTATCGATAGCACGCATCCGCTATTTGAAGCAAAAGACCTGGATTTAATTATTGTTCCTGGATTACTGTATAGTACGAAAGGGGACCGTATCGGATTTGGCGGCGGATATTACGATAGAACCTTACAAAAGGTAGACGATTATCGCATCCTTTCACTAGCATATACGACTCAGGTGACTCCTGTTGTCGACTGGCCGGTATTTGAAACGGATATTCATATTCCAACGATTATAACAAGTGAAGGAGTGGTTCGAGATGTTTAAAATTAATCCATGGAAATTAGAACGCATGAAGCGCAACTTCAATGAGAATTTCAGCTTCACATATTTATTTCTTGCCATTCAAGCAGCGCTGTTTGTCGTAATGACGCTTGCAGGTGGTAGCACGAATGGACAAGTCCTTGTTAATTTCGGGGCGAAGTTCAATCCGTATATCATTCATCAACATGAATATTATCGATTCCTAACGCCAATTTTCTTACATATTGGACTGGAACATATTTTATTTAACAGCTTGTTCTTATATATGATTGGCCGTCAGATGGAGTACGAAATTGGACACTGGAGATTCCTTGCGGTGTACCTGTTATCAGGAATTATGGGAAACCTTGCAAGTTTTGCATTCTCATCTAGCATTTCAGCTGGGGCAAGTACGGCGCTCTTTGGACTCATGGGAGCTGTAGTTTATTTATCACGAAAACACGGCTACATTCGTTCTTTTAGGCAAATGGGAGTGCAATATGCAGGACTTATCATTATCAACATTGTCCTTGGATTTATTAACTCAGCAGTCGATAACTATGGACACTTAGGAGGACTCGTTGGTGGGTACCTCGTGATGATGGCGATTAGCTTCAGAGGGGACCGCCTGACGAAACCTACTTCACGCATTGCAGGAATCGTTGCGTATTTTGTCATCGCAATTTTACTTTTTACACTAGGAATGAAAAGATAATGCTGTTATAATGTAAGCATATACAAGTTTCATGGAGTGAATACAATGGAAAAGAAAATTATTGGTATTGATTTAGGTGGGACTTCCATCAAATTTGCGATTATTTCACTAGCAGGTGAAGTTCAACAAAAATGGTCGATTCCTACCAACATTTTAGACGAAGGAAGCCACATTGTGGACGACATTATCGACTCTATTCGTCATCGTTTAGACTTATTAGGACTAACAAATGAAAACTTTGCTGGTATCGGGATGGGTTCTCCAGGTGTTGTTGATAGAGAGAAGGGTACAGTTATCGGTGCCTACAACTTAAACTGGAAAACATTACAACCATTGAAAGAAAAAATCGAAGGAGCACTTGGCATTCCGTTCTTCATCGACAATGATGCCAACGTTGCAGCGCTTGGTGAAAAATGGATGGGTGCTGGTGGAGACCAACCAGACGTAACCTTCTTTACACTTGGAACAGGTGTTGGCGGTGGGATTATCGCTGAAAACCGCCTCATTCATGGTGTAGCAGGTGCCGGCGGGGAGCTTGGACACATCGCTGTTGATTTCAGTGAACGTCCTTTTGCATGTACTTGCGGTAAAAAAGGCTGTCTTGAAACGGTAGCGAGTGCCACTGGTATTGTGAACTTAGCCCGTCGTTATGCAGATGAATATGCTGGAGACTCAGAGTTGAAAGCAAGAATCGATGATGGGCAAGATGTGAGTGCAAAAGATGTGTTTGATTTAGCAAAACAAGATGATCCACTCGCATTAATCGTGATTCGTCATTTCTCTAAATATTTAGGAATTGCATGTTCACACGTTGCGAATATGTTAAATCCATCCTTCATCGTTATCGGTGGTGGAGTGAGCGCTGCAGGAGAATTCTTGCTTGAAGGCGTTCGTAAAGAATATGAACAATTAGTATTCCCACAAGTCCGCGAAACAACACATTTACGTTTAGCAGAACTTGGGAACGATGCAGGAGTCATTGGAGCAGCTTCTTTAGTGCTTTTGAAAGATTAGAAGAAACATGATACAATATCTCTTGTCTTATTAAAATTATTTTTGAAGGAGTTTAGTCTCATGTGGTATATTATTTGGGCTCTATTCATGGCCTACGGAATTTACTTATTTGTATTAGTTTGGATGCGTCAATCTGCTGCTAAAGTGGTTAGCGCTGAAGAGTTTGGAAAGGATTTACGTCATGGACAATTAATCGATGTGCGTGAAAAAGACGAATTCAAAGCAGCTCATATTTTAGGAGCACGTAACATTCCTTATTCTCAATTTAAAGAACGTTACATGGAATTACGTAAAGACCAACCAATCTATTTATATGAAGAAGGCGTATCAATCGCTGGTCGTTGTGCTTACCGTCTAAAGAAAAATGGATATACAAATATTTACATTTTAAAACATGGCTTCGAAGCATGGAACGGTAAAGTGAAAAAAAGAGAAAACTAATATGAAAAAGAGCTAGTTCAGTTGAACTAGCTCTTTTTTATTTATTCGGCTTGATGCTTTCTGTAGTCCCCTGGTGAGACTCCAGTTTTCTCTTTAAAGATTTTCGTGAAGTAAGAGTAATTATCATATCCGACTTCAGAGGCCACTTGAGAAATAGGGGTCTTCGTATCCGATAGCAATTCTTTCGCAGCATGGATACGTTTATCCGTAATGTATTTAACGAGTGTTTCGCCTGTTTCTTTCTTAAAGACACGAGCAAGGTGATCCGCGCTGAGGTACACCATATCGGCTAAAGTCGTTCGGCTCAAGTCTTCTTTGTAGTGATGGTCGATATATTCGATGATGCGTTGAATACTATTCTTTTGGTTTTCAGCATCCGTGACAAAGTTTCTTGCATGAGACCAGTAGTAATTGAAGTATTCTTCGAAAGACTCAATCGAATGGAATTTTCTTTGGAAGAGGAAATCATGATGCGCATTTTGGAAAAGCTTGTGCGCTGAAATTCCATTTTGGTCTAAGTAAATTCCAATTTGTTGCGTCCAGTCCAGATGGAGTTTTTGCAAGATGGATTTTGGCACCATTCCACCTGAAATGTAGTGTAAGAGACTCTTTTCTAGTTCAGATTCATCTAATGAATCCGAGAAGGAGATGGAGTTCGTTGCAACTTCTTTTTCCTGTAAAACAGCAGCGTCAGAAGAAACTGGAATAATAGTATTCCAATAAGCCACTTGTTGCCCAGTTGCCGCGTAGAGTTCTTTTACGTCTTGTAAAATATTGGGGCATTGGAAACAAGTGGTAACTGTTAAAATCGACTTCTTATGAAGTTTATCTTGAATTTCCTGTTGGATGGTTTTCGCGAACGATTCGTAATGAATAGAAGAGTCGACTCTAAAGAGGCAAACGTAATGGTCCACGTGTCCTTCCATCTTAAATAGGCTGGATAATTGATAAGATTCATTTGAGAAAGCTTGGAACACCTTTCTTAGTTGTGAGGTCCATGATGGAATCTCTGGTGCGTAGTCTTCCTCATTGATATTCAATGTAATAACGCCGGCTAGGAAATACTGATGTTCTTTTAAAGTAAAATTGCGTTTTTGCAGTTCAGCTTTTAGTTCTTCTAGACGATGATTTCTTGGTTTTCTTAAATATTCAAACCAAAAATTATTCTCTGTTTGGAACGCAGATTCGTGGGAAACTTGAGGCTGTTGCTCAGCAATCTTATCGAGTGCCTTTTGAATGATAAACTCCAACTTTTCGAAGTTAATCGGTTTTAAGTAGTATTCAAAACTTTGCAATTCAATCGCTTTTTGCGCGTAGTTGAAATCCGCATAGTTTGTTAAAAAGATGGTTTTGATGTCGTAATTTTCGTTTCTGACCCAAGAGAGTAGTTCGAGACCACTTCCTTGAGGCATTTCAATATCGCTAATCATTAGATGAATAGGATTTTCTTTAATGATGTCTTGCGCCTGAGAGAGGCTGTTAGCTGCGTAGACGTTATCGATTTTTAATCGATCCCAACGGATTTTTTCGCGTAACGCTTCGATGATAAAACGGTCGTCATCAACGAGTAGTATATTCATTAGAATCTCCTTTCAACGCTTTATAGGGGAGGAGCGCATAAATTCTTGCGCCACCTGTGTCGTTATTTTCAAAAGTAATCGTAAAGTCATTTGGATAGAGAAGATTAAGCCGTTCAATCGCATTGGTAATTCCAATATGATGGCCGTCTTCTGACATTAATGATTCCATGTTCTTGAGCTTTTCAAGAATGTCTGGAGTGAAGCCTGGACCATTATCTTTGACGCAAATCTCAATATAAGGCTTGTCTTCTACCATTCGTTTTTGAAGAGAAAGGTCAATGGCAAGCCCGTCTTGGAAGGAAAATCCGTGCTTAATCGTATTCTCAACGAATGTTTGAAGTAAGAGGGAAGGAACGAGCGCATCGTGCAACTGTTCATCGAATGTTAAAGCAAAATCGATATGGTCACCATAACGAATACGTTGAATGCCCAAGTAGTCCTTAATATGTTGGATTTCTTTATCCAGTGGTGAGAAGTCTTGATCTACCATAAAGAGATATCGTAAGTAATCAGACGTTAAAATCGTTAACTCTTCAATTTCCTTATAGTTCTCCGTTTGAAGCATGCTATGAATCATGGAGAGCATATTCAAGTAAAAGTGAGGTCGGATTTGACTCTTTAAGTAGTTGAGTTCGACCTTTTTTAATTCCAGCTGAGCATGATACTCACGAATTTTTAAGTCTTGCATATCGAAGAGCACCTGACTCAATTTATCATTGGCAGTATCGATTTCCAAAATCCCTTCAGAAGAAGTGATGTCGTAAATAGAGGTGTTCTCGTCAATTTTTGAAAGTCGTTCGGTTAGTCGTGTAATTGGGCTTAACATTCTATTTCGAATGAAAATAATCAATACAAGAGAAGCAATCGCAATTAAGATAGGAACAATTGCGATAAAGACTTCAAAAAGAACGATACTCTTAAATACGTCTGTATAGTCAACGGCAACGTAAATATCAAACGGCAATTGTGTGCGATCGCTATCGGCTTCAATTAAGTGAGTTGAAGACGATAAGTTTTTCGGTTCTTTCAGTGAAATATGTCCATTCTTTCCAATATTCAGTTTTCGAAGGGGCATCAGGATATCTTCCGCAGAGATAACCGCCATAATCGTTTTCTCTTTATAATGAACGACTTTAATCAAATATTCCGTATCGTTGATCAGAATCGCTTGCCATTTACGGTCGTCTGTATTATTTCTGAACGAATTAATATGGTTCTTTAAATATAAATAATCTTGATAGGGAATATAAAGATTAGAAGCACTCATAAAATGATGCGTACCTTCTGTAGCTACTAAAAACGACATATGCGTTTCGTGTTGATATTCATAGTCGTTAAAAGTGGTTTGCACTTTTTTGACGGTTTGCTCATAATCTGTGTAACTTTGTGGCTCATTTAGTTCATCCAAACCCTTATCGTGAGTGACCGTTGAATATAAAAAGCGTTCAACGGAACGCATTTCATCATTCAGTCCATTGGCGTAAATCTCAATGGAGCTCGTTAATTGTTGAATATTTTGATTCTTAATAAAATCTCTTGTGGCATTGCTGACAAAGAGACTGATCACTGTGATGAGGATGAGAAGTACTAATAAGACTTGAAAGAAAAATTTAAAAGAATGTCTTTTAGATAGAATACTATGTAGTTTCATAACTTTTACCTCGCTTCTCAAGTATAACACTATCATAAAAGTTGTCAAAAAACGATATGAATTAAGAAGATGTCGGAAAAGTGATATAAATTTAGCAATATTGTCTGAATAGTGAATAGTTCTTATCGAAAAAGTGATATAAAGAAAGCGTTTTATTTTATAAAATAATATCAGGAATTTGAAACAGGAGGGAAATTATGAAAGATTTAACCCAATTACAAAAAAGAAAAATAAAAAGCAACATTCCTTTATATGTGCTACTATTTCCTTCAATTATTTTACTTATAATGTTTGCATATATCCCAATGATAGGACTTGTGATTGCTTTTAAAGATTACTCACCGGCGAATGGAATTATAAATAGCCCGTGGGTTGGGTTTAAATATTTCACCCAGTTCTTTAATTCAGTTCAATTCGGAACAACGATGATGAACACATTAAAGATTTCAATCTACAGCATTGTTGTTGGATTTCCATTACCAATCTTACTAGCGCTCTTATGTAACCAACTAAGAGCAGGGAAATTCAAAAAAGTCTTTCAAGTAACGACTTATTTACCACACTTTATTTCAACAATGGTTATGTGTGGGATGATCATTTTATTCTTATCACCAAATAGTGGTTTGATTGCCAATATCTTTAAGACTCTTGGATGGACAATGCCAAACTTATTATCAAAACCAGATAGTTTTGCAGGCGTTTATGTTTGGAGTGATGTTTGGCAACATATCGGTTGGGACAGCATCATTTACTTAGCAGCTTTATCAGCCATCGACCCAACGTATTACGAAGCGGCTACGATGGACGGAGCTTCTCGTATGCAAAAGATTCTCAACATCGACTTACCATTACTTTTACCTACAGCAATGATTCTATTGATTTTAAGAGCCGGAAGCTTATTAAGTATCGGTTTTGAAAAAGTATTACTATTACAAAATCCATTGAACCTAGCTGGAAGTGAGGTGATTTCGACTTACGTATATAAAGTTGGGATGCTGAACTTCCAATACAGTTACTCTACAGCAATCGGATTATTCAATACTGTAGTCAACTTAATCATTCTATTATCTGTCAATTGGTTTTCTAAACGATATACCAAAACAGGACTATTTTAAGAGGAGGGTGGTCATAGCATGAAATGGTTTAAAGTTTCAAGAAAATCAAAATCAGATTTGTTTTTTGACGTAGTGATCTACGGTTTTGCAATCTTGTTAATATTATTAATCGTATACCCATTGTGGTTTGTTGTGATTGCTTCCTTTAGTAATCCTTCTGATGTAGCCAATGGTAAAGTTTGGTTCATCCCTCACGAATGGAAATTAGATGGATACCTTCGTTTAATTGAACAACCACTGTTCTTAAGAAGTTATCTCAACACTATTTTATATACAGTAGTCGGTACATTATTTGCACTACTTATCAACATCCCTGCTGGGTACGCGTTATCTAGACGCGACCTACTTGGTAAAAAGTGGCTCAGCGTTCTCTACATTGTTCCGATGTTCGTATCAGGTGGATTGATTCCAATCTACTTAACAGTGAAGAGTGTCGGTCTTGTCGATTCATTCTGGGTAATGGTGGTTCCATTTGCAGTATCTTCTTACAATATCATCGTTGCAAGAACATTCTTCAATAACAGTATCCCAGAAGGAATGTGGGAAGCAGCTCAAATCGACGGTTGCGGAACAATTCGTTATTTCTTCAAGATTGTTGTTCCTTTATCAAAAGCCATTATCGCTGTAATTGGTTTATGGACAGCAGTTGGTATTTGGAACTCTTGGTTCAACGCTTTAATTTACTTAACAAAAGAAAACTTGCAACCATTGCAATTGATCTTACGACGGTTATTAATTAGTAACCAAATGATGCAATCTCAGGCAACAGGGGAACTTGCATCAGATCTTCGGATTAAAGCTGATATGATGAAATATGCAGCGATTGTAATTTCAACAGCTCCGATTATGTTGCTTTATCCATTTGTCCAAAAATATTTCAATCAGGGTGTCATGATTGGCGCACTAAAAGAATAGGAGAGATATTATGAAAATCAACAAAATGAAATATTTGTTTTTAGCAGCCGCTACACTAACTGGACTAGCAGCTTGCTCAAATTCAACAACCAAATCAAATGACGAAAAGTCAGATCAAACGAACTTCAAAATTACAACCGTTCGATGGTCGGACTGGGGCGAAGATTACCATAAAGGATTTATCGATGATTCTGCTAAAGAAGCAGGCATTGAAATCAACTGGGATACTTTAGTAGCTGCAGACTGGACAGATAAAAAATCTGTATTAATTGCCAGCGGTGACCTACCAGATGCCTTCTTAGGATCAAACGCATTTAACGATGCTGAAATTGCGCAAAACCAATCTTTATTTATTCCTCTAGAAGATTTAATTAAAGAAAACATGCCAAACCTTACAAAGGCAATGGAAAAAGAACCAAAACTAAAAGCGATGATTACAGCTCCTGACGGACACATTTACAGTCTTCCTAAGAAATTACCAATGCGTCCAACAGTAGGAAACCAATTATTCATCAATAAAAAATGGCTTGACAATCTTGGGTTGAAGGTACCTCAAACTTATGATGAATTAGTAAAAGTACTTCAAGAATTCAAAGATAAAGACGCAAACGGAAATGGAGATCCAACGGATGAAATTCCATTTGGATCTGGTAACTTTGACCCAACATTCTCTTACATCCTTCCATTTAACAACCGTTTAGGTGCAGATAACACTTATGAAATGTCTGTTAAAGACGGCAAACCTGTATATCTACGTACAGAAGAAAGCTACAAACAAGGGATTGCAGCAATGCATGAAGCTTACAAGAAAGGCTTAATTGACCCTGAACTTTACACTGAAGATTCATCAATGAGTGCAGCAAAACGTATGGATAAATCAGTAGCTAGAGTAGGTGTTTCAAGTGGTTGGACTGCCGACGCTACATTTGGATTACATGCTAGCGAATATGTGCCATTACCAGCAATTAAAGGTCCTGATGGAAAAGGTTATGTTACTTCTGACCCAGACCACTACAACTATGGACGTAACGAATTATTAGTAACAACAAAAGCGAAAAACCCTGCTAAATTATTACAATGGTTCGATAAATTCTATACTGATGATGCAAGTATCCAAAACTTCTATGGCTCATTTGGAATTGCTACAGAAAAAGATGGAGACAAATATAAAGTATTGCCTCCAAAAGATGGTAAATCTGCCGATGAATATGCTTGGATTCACTCTCTACGTGACTTCGGACCTAAATACGTGAGCGACGATATCAACAGCCACGTTGATATTGACCAAACTCAAGGTGATGGTTTGAAATTGAAGATGGACCAAGAATTAAAACAATATGCTTTACCAGCTTACCCTAATGTAGTTTATTCTCAAGAAGAACTAAGTAAATTAGCTTCAATTTACGTAAGTATCGATTCTTATGTAAAACAACAAGCTTCTAAATGGGTAGTTGACGGCGGAATTGAAGAAGAATGGGATTCTTACTTAGCAAACCTTAAAAATATGGGATTGGATGAATTCATCAAGATTCAACAAGACGCATATGACCGTTATCAAAAAGAAGTTAAATAAGCACATTCTAACAAATACCCTAACAAAAACGTTTAAAATACAATGAGTAGAGGGAGCGAGATGAAGAAAAATCTTTCTCGCTTCCTTTTTCTCATATAGGAACGGTGATATCATTGCAAAAACTATTTCGAATTGATGGGCCACTCGTTAGAGGTCTAACGCTCATCACCAATTTGATTCTATTAAATACATTATTTATCATTACGAGCATTCCTCTTGTGACGATGGGGGCTTCGGTGACAGCTCTCAACACGATGCTGCATCGGATTTTAAAGGGTGATGATGGCGATATTGTCTATCATTATTTCCGTATTTTTAAATCCAACTTTAAGCAATCCACTGTCATTTGGGCAGCTCTTGTGGTACTCTCGGTTCTATTATTTTTGAACTATAGTATTTTTTCGAATACAAACTTTTTGAATGGATACGGATTATTACTTCTTGCGCCATTTGGAATGCTTGCGATACTAGGAGTTGTCATCCTTTTACCGTATATTGGATTATTTGAAAATAGTTTAAAAGCCAGTGTCATCAATAGCTTTTTCGTTTGTATTTTAGATCCGTTACGTGCAATATTATTAATTCTATTTAACTGTGCAGTGGTATATATGAGTGTGAATACGCCTGAGCGATTATTGACGTCGATTTACATATTCACTTTTGGTGGATTTGCAATCTGGGCATTGTTAAATGTAAAAGTAACGAGTAAAATGTTTGAGAAGGCATATAAATTAAGCAATGGAGGTACGCAAGATGAAAATTTTTAAAGGAGATTTTTATCGTATCAGCGTTCTGACGGATAAACTCATTCGTTTAGAATATTCAAAAAATGGGCAATTCGAAGATAGACATACGCAATTGATTCAAAATAGAGACTTTGGTGAAGTGGATGTTGAAGCCACAGAAACGCCAGAACTATTAGATATTAATACAAAGTTTTTCCGTTTACGCTATAACAAAGGCGAATTCAATAATCAAAATCTATTTATTGAATTAAAAGGGCAATTTGCTCTCTACGGAAGCAGATGGTACTTTGGTGAACCAATCGAAACTTTAAAAGGGACGACGCGTACACTCGACCAAGTGGATGGGGAAACAGAACTCGAAGACGGTATTATTAGTAAGAGTGGTTATGCTGTATTAGATGACTCTAATGGATTTATTAGTGATGAAAAAGAAGGCTTTATCAAAAAAGAAAGCGAAGTTGACCTATACTTCTTCGCTTATGGACATGATTATAGAGGAGCCATCAGAGACTTCTATCACCTAACTGGCGCAACTCCATTATTACCACGCTATGCCTTAGGAAACTGGTGGAGCCGTTATTGGGCGTATACGGCTGATGAGTATTTAAGTCTCGTTGAACGCTTCGAAGATGAGCAAGTACCGCTTGCGGTTGGCGTGTTAGATATGGATTGGCATATCACCAAAATTCCAGAACGCTTCGGAAGTGGTTGGACAGGCTACTCTTGGAACCGTGAACTCATTCCAGAACCAGAAAAATTATTAAAGAAATTACATGATAAGAAATTAAAACTTTCTCTAAATGTCCATCCAGCAGATGGTATTCGAGCTTATGAAGATGCGTATCCAGCTGTTGCCAAACGTTTAGGATTAGATGCAGCCAGTGAAGAACCTGCGATTTTTGATATTGCAGATCCTCGCTTTAGAGAATCTTACTTTAAAGATGTACATTATCCATTAGAAGAACAAGGTGTTGATTTCTGGTGGATTGACTGGCAACAAGGAACGCAAGGGGTACAAGATCCATTGTGGTTATTAAACCATTATCATTTTGTCGATAATTGTAAGAGAGCAGATGGCGGATTAATCTTGTCTCGTTATGCAGGACCTGGTAGCCATCGTTATCCAGTTGGATTCTCAGGAGATTCAATTGTGACTTGGGAGTCTCTAAAATTCCAACCATATTTCACTTCAACGGCTTCAAACATTGGCTATAGCTGGTGGAGTCATGATATCGGCGGACATATGCTTGGTTATTATGATGAAGAATTGCAAATTCGCTGGTTACAATATGGTATCTTTAGTCCAATTACACGACTTCATAGTACGCAAAGTCCATTTAATAGTAAGGAGCCATGGTTCTTTACGAAGCATACTGCCGAAATCATGAAGCACTATTTACGTCTAAGACATCAATTGCTTCCATATCTTTACACGATGAATGTGGCAACGCATGAAGAGGGAGCACCTCTTGTGAGTCCGATGTACTACTTCTATCCAGAAAACGAAGAGAGCTACCATGTGCCAAATCAATACTTCTTCGGTAGCGAGTTGATGGTCGCTCCAATTACAGAACCAATGAATAAGGATTACCAATCTGCAAAAGTTCAAGTGTGGTTCCCTGAAGGAAAATGGTATGATTTCTTCACTGGAAGAGAGTATCCAGGAGATGTAGTGCTTGATATTTATCGTGATATCGAATCGATTCC
Organism: uncultured Carnobacterium sp.; assembly: GCA_937976325.1. Taxonomy (GTDB): domain Bacteria; phylum Bacillota; class Bacilli; order Lactobacillales; family Aerococcaceae; genus Granulicatella. Next base: position 3,258 of record CALJSD010000059.1, on the reverse strand, counting down.
TGTATTTGCTAAAGAAGGAGCGATTGTGCCGCTCGATGGTTCTGGTGTGAAGATGGGTGTGGATTTACCAGAAGTGATTGACTGGTATGTATTCCCAGGAACTCATCATTCATTCGAAATGGTGGAAGACTTAGATGGCGCTCGTTGTGTCACAACATTATCTGTTGATTGGAAATTAGGAGCGATTCAATTATCCGTTGAAGGAGAAACAGGAATCCTTCCAGAAAACAGAATCCACCGCGTTCATGTTCAAGGAAGCCAAGCAGCTGTCGTTGAATTGGAAAATAAAAATGCGACTGTTGAATTTACTGTTGGCGAAAAACAAACAGTTAATCGAAACGAAGCATTCTTCCAAGTGCTCAAGAATGCGAACCTTCCTTACGCAACGAAAGACCACTTATATCGTCGATTAGTGAATGCTAGAAATGCGAACGAAATCATGAATATCTTACATCACGAAGATGAGGAATTAAGAGGACGATTACTAGAAATTTTATTTATTAGTGAAGCGTAACGAAAAACGGATACTTCCAAAAGGAGGTATCCGTTTTTTTATACAAAATAAAGCACTGTAATTGAATACAGTGCTTTATCCGTTAATCGACTTTATAGTACATCAATGCCTTGATGGTTTTGCCGTCTGTTACGGTTTGAGTACCGTAGATGCGGTCTTTAGAGATATCTGATTGGTCTTTGTCACCAGACATCACACCATAAGTGAGCTCTACATTTTTAGGAATAAATGAGAAGACCGCGCCTCCCACAAATGCATTTTCATTGCCTTCTGGAACCATAATCCAGTTGAGAAGTCCTTCTTGGAATTGTTGTTCGGTAATACCAACTTTAAATGTTTTTCCACCAGAAGTAATATTTCCATCTTTATCAATGTGGAATTCCCATCCAGCAGAGTTTCTCCATGTTCCGGCTACGCTACGGAAGTCCCCTTGTTTCATCGCTTGGATATCCATGGATGAAGGAGCAGGCGCTTCGGCAGGAACGGCTACTTTTTCAGTAGATACAGTCTTTGGAACGGGAGCCGTTGCGTGCTGTGTTTCAGCAGTTGTTGCAACGATTGTCGTTGGAGCTTCAGTAGTACTTGTCGTTGTTTGTTTCGTTGTTGTTGTGCTTTGAGTAGTCGTCGTTTGTGCTTGAGTGGTTGTGTCTTCTTTCTTTTGGAAAAATGAACAGCCAGCTAAAACCAATGCGACTAAAATCAAAGAAATTGATTTTTTCATAGGGATTCCTCCTTTTACACGTTTATTATACTACTAATTCATATTTTAATATAGATACAAAGGTCATTTCTTTGACAAAGGGGGCATATTGGGGTAAGGTAAGAATGTAAATCGGTAGGTGAGACTACCATGGAGATACGGATGACTACCGCAAAATAGTGGAGACACTATGCGTTGGTTAGCAGCCTCTGTCGTGAAGGCAGAGACTAATGTCATTTCATCGCTCCATGATGTTAAAGCTTGAACGAAAAAATGAGAATTGTTTATTTGGTAAGCATCTTGTCGCGTTTAAGCTATGACAAGGTGCTTTTTCATTTGCCAAAAACTTTTAGAAAGAGGGTGATCATATGCCAGGACCGGAGAGTCAAACGAAACAAATCAATGAGCGAAGGGAAGAGTGTGATGATCACCCGGAGCTTCGCCTATATTAAAAACGAGGTGAAGACTATGAAAACAGCAAAAGAAAGATTCGATTTAGCGTTGATGAATCCAATGGCAGATGTTCTAGAAGCGTTAGGCACATCTGTAAAAGGACTCACTGAAGAACAAGTAGAAACACTCCGCGAAACATATGGAGAAAATAAAATTACAAAGGCTAAAGAAGATCCAATTTGGAAAAAGATTTATGAGTCTATTATCAATCCATTTACGGTAATTCTATTAGTGATTGCGGTAATCTCATTATTCACGAATGTGATTCTAGCAAAACCAGGTGAAGCAGACCCAACAACTTCCATCATTATCGTGGTGCTCGTGGCTGTGTCAGGAACGATTCGTTTTGTTCAAGAAATGAAAAGTGACAAGGCGGCTAGTAACTTATCTAGTCTAATCGTCAATACAGCAACGGTTATTCGAGATGGCGAACAGATGGAAGTTCCGATTGAAGATTTAGTAGTTGGAGATATTATTAAATTAAGCGCTGGGGACATGTTACCAGCAGATGCATTATTATTAGAAACCCGTGACTTCTTTATCCAACAATCCAGCTTGACTGGTGAAAGTGAATCTGTTGAGAAAAAATCAATCTGGGTTCCGGATGAAGAAGAAAAGAAAAAACAAGCACTCGAGAGCGAACGCTTTGTGTTTATGGGCTCAAACGTTGTCAGCGGTAGTGCTTTAGCAGTTATTTTAGTCACAGGGAATGATACGATGATTGGTCGTATCGAAAAAACACTCAATACTTTCGAAGAACAAACGAGTTTCGAGAAAGAAATGAATAAAATCTCATGGCTCTTGATTCGCTTAATGCTTGTCTTAGTACCAGTTGTATTCTTGATTAACGGATTAACAGACGGCGACTGGTTAGAAGCAGGGGTATTTGCATTAAGTGTTGCCGTGGGATTAACTCCAGAAATGTTGCCAATGATTATTACAGCCAGCCTTGCAAAAGGGGCAGTTATCATGGCAAAAGAAAAAGTCATTATTAAAAAACTAAATGCCATTCAAGATTTAGGCCCCGACCCCGAAATCACACGCTTTAAAGGACTCGGAGAGATTAGTCCTGAGGAGTTTGTGCATTTCATTGGTGCCGATATGCGGTTGGAACAGGTAACTCTTCACAAGAATGATCAGGTGGGAAAGCTGTTGGAATATTACATGGGTAAGAACACCATGGAGCGGCAAAACTTCATCATCGACAACTTAGTGATTGAAGAAGACCTGCCCGAAGCGGATACGGAACCGATGGAATGAAGCTGAAAGGCAAGGAAAGGACGATGTAAGAACGAATAAAAGAAAAGGAATAATGAAACAAATGCAACACATATTTTCTGTCGCTACCCATGATTTGAAGCGGGTAGGGATGATCTTTTTGTTAGGATTGACCTGCTGCTTGGCACTCCAAGCACAGCATTCTCGCCGCGATGATGATGCCGCTTTGCGCAAATTGCAGTTGGCAGAGATGGCCATTTACAATCTCTATGTCGACTCAGTGAACCAAAATAAGCTCGTAGAAGACGGCATTCGGGGGATGATAGAGAAGCTCGATCCACACTCTACCTACACAGATGCGAAGGAAACGAAG
>CALJSD010000058.1 GCA_937976325.1 uncultured Carnobacterium sp. | reverse complement strand
CCAACGCCGGTACGTTAGCAGAAGGAAAGGCGAAACTAGCGGAAGCCAAGAAAACATTGGCTGACGGCGAAGCTAAACTCGCGGATGCCAAAACGCAACTCAAAGAAAACGAAGAAACCTACAACGAGAAGAAAGAGACAGCCGACAAAGATATCCAGAAGGCTGAATCCGAACTCGAAAAAGCGGAAGTAGACGTTTCAAAACTCACGAAACCGAAATACTCCGTCTACACGCGTTCAACGATGCTTGGAAGCGAAGGGTTCTTCAATATGAAGGAGACAGCTGAAGGGATTACGTCGGTTGGGAACCTCTTCCCGATTGTGCTTTATGCCGTTGCCGCGCTCGTAACGGTAACGACGATGACGCGTTTTGTAAACGAAGAACGCATCAACGCTGGTGTGTTGAAGGCGCTCGGCTATGAAACCAAAGACGTGATGAAGAAATTTGCCGTGTATGGTTTTACAGCAGGGGTAAGTGGGACAATCCTTGGAATTTTACTAGGAACGTACGCCTTGCCAAGTGCGCTAGGTGCGACCTTGATGAAGGATACGGTATTGCCAAGTATCCAGTTGAATTTCCATCCACTGATCGCCGTGATTGCGATTATTTGCTCGCTCATCTGTAGCGTGGTGCCTCCATTATGGATTGCCCGTCGCGAACTTCATGAGCAAGCTTCAGCCCTTCTCTTACCGAAAGCTCCAGTGGCTGGGTCGAAGATTCTTCTCGAGCGTATTCCGTTTGTTTGGAATCGCCTCAGCTTCACGCATAAGGTGACGGCGCGTAATATTTTCCGTTATAAACAACGGATGTTCATGACGATTTTCGGGGTGGCAGGAAGCGTGGCGCTTCTCTTTGCAGGGCGTGGAATTCTCGGGTCTCTTGATGGGATTGCCGATCGTCAGTTCAAGGAAATTATTACGTATGATGCGATTGTTTCAAAAGACACGGTGTTAACGGCCTCAGAAGAACAAGCGCTAGAGAACTATTTAACCTCTTCAAACGTGACGGCTTACAGCGACGTTTATACCGAGTCGGTAACGCGTGAAGTGCCAGGCGTGGACGATGAGCAGTCCGTGACGGTGCTTGTTGGTAAAGAAGCTAGCCTTTCTCCGTACCTTCAGTTAAATGATGCGAAGACGAAGAAATCTGTGACGCTTCCAGCAGATGGCGTGTTGATTTCCGAGAAATTGGCCAAACTCTTGAACGTGAAAGCAGGCGACACCTTTACGCTTCCGAATAAGGATGGTGTGGATGTGACGTTAACGGTCGGGGGTGTCGTGGAAATGTACGCTGGGCACTTCGTCGTCATGACACCAGAAGTGTACGCCAAGGCTTATGGAGCAGTGCCACAAGACAACGCGATTTTCGTACAGTTTAAAGACAAAGACGCTGCTAGCGTACAAAAAGCGGCCGCGGACTTAATGGCCCTAGGCGGTGTGAAAGCCGTCGTGCAAAACACGTCCATGGTGAGCCGTATCGACACAATTGTCGCTTCATTGAGTCGTGTGATGATGATTTTAACGGTCGTGTCGATTTTACTTGCGGTCGTTATCCTATATAACTTAACGAACATCAATGTAGCCGAACGTATTCGCGAGCTCTCAACGATTAAGGTGCTCGGGTTCTTGAACAAAGAAGTGACGATGTATATTTACCGTGAAACGATTTTATTATCGGTAATCGGGATGGTTGTCGGGATTTTGTTTGGGCGAGTGCTGCATAGGGTGATTATTGAGACGGTGGCACCGGGGTTTGTCATGTTCAATCCCGCTGTCGGATGGTTTGTATATGTGTTGCCATGTGTGATTGTGATTGTCATCTTGGTTGCGCTAGGGTATATGGTGAACCATCTCCTCCAACGCATCGATATGCTAGAAGCCCTCAAGTCTGTGGACTAGAAAATATTATATAAGCAAAGAAAAATCCTTACGGATTCATCAATAATGATTGTAAGTCGGGTACCGGCTGTAGCCTATCGTCTACAGCCTACCGAGCTTCAAACTGACTCTAGGAAATGAATTTCCAGAGTCAGTAATTCACATCGGTTACTAAACCGTACTACAATCATTATTGGATCCGTAGGATTTTTTTCTTTGCTTCTTTTTATGCCACAGACTTGGGGTTCTGCATTTGGAGCAGGGTTCGCATATACTGCAAGGCAACGATATACAAACCGTCCTTTTTAAAGAGAGGGGCGGCTGTGGATTCCGTTCGTCACCGCAAAGCTTCCACAGACTTGAAGGTGTTGCGTATGATAATTCCCATATCCCAATCAAGCTGACAGATTATCAAGCGTATAATCACCTCGAGTTTAGTATAATAAAAGAAGCCATCGATTGATGACTTTCTCAGTGGGCTCCCTATCAGGTCCTCTCTAGATGTTAGCTTTTCGTCACCCAC
>CALJSD010000057.1 GCA_937976325.1 uncultured Carnobacterium sp. | reverse complement strand
TACTGAAGTCCTATTCCCAATTCTTCGGAATTACTTAGGAAACTTCAACGGGGGCGCGCTTTCTATCGGTTTGGTGATTTTATTCTGGCCAGCGTCTCAGATGTTTAGTAGTATTCAGCGCTCGTTAAACGTTTTATATGGCGCACCGGTGAGAAGAAACTTTATTTTTGAACGATTCTTTGCCGTTGTCATTGCGATGGCAGCTATTTTAATCGTATTTGCTGTGTCGATTGTCTTCATCTTTGGTGAGCAAGTGTTACGATTAGTTGCAGAATTCTTCTCGCTCAATTTAGCATCGATTATTTTAGATCTTTCATTTGTAAAATGGGGGCTCTTATTTGGGACCGTCTTTTTACTCATGAGTTTCATGTACTATTCAATTCCTAATGTGAAATGGTCATTCCTGTATGCTTTTCCAGGAGGCTTATTCACGACAATTGGATTTGTATTGATTTCGCAATTATTCTCGATTTATATTCATTACGCAGGTCGAAATTTTACGGCCAATGGTGCGTTTGGGACATTGATTGTATTTATGATTTGGCTGTATTTTATCGCCAATGTAATGATTTTAGGAGGTGCCTTAAACGTAATTATCTATCGTTTTAGACACCCAAAACAAGACACTGAAGGAGTAACGGATGAAAAAGAAAAACTTAATGTATGACGATAAAGATTCACGAATCGACTATGGCGTCATCCTTCCTGTATTATTATTAGCATTTATTAGTATTGCTACTTTATTCTCAACAACTTATTTGATTAGTGGAAATACCTCTTTAAGAATGGTACTGATGCAAGTGGTCTGGTACGTGGTAGGGGTTGTCGCGATTATCATTATTATGCAGTTTGACTCGGAGCAGTTATGGAAACTGACGACTTGGGGATATATCTTCGGCCTCCTCATGTTACTGGCCGTTTTGTTCTTCTATGACCGAGCAACATTTGCCGACACAGGGGCGAAGAGTTGGTTCAGATTTGGGACCTTCTCCTTCCAACCATCCGAAGTGGTGAAAATCTTCTATATTTTGATTTTAGCTAAAGTAGCGACTTCGCATAATATGAAGACGAAATATAAGAGTACACATACGGACTGGCAATTATTCGTAAAATTAATTTTATGGGCAGCTCCAGCGTTAGTACTCGTTATCTTGCAAAATGACTTAGGGACAACACTTGTATTCTTAATGATTCTAGGTGGGGTTCTTATTATGTCAGGGATTAGCTGGAAAATCTTACTTCCAATTATTATTGTGGTGGGATTAATCGGCGCACTCCTTATTTACTTAGTAGTGTACAACCGTCAAATTTTGTTGAATATTGGATTCAAGAACTACCAATTTGCGCGTATCGATTCATGGTTAGATCCATACGGCGACCAAGGCGGAAATGGATACCAATTATTCCAAAGCTTGAAGGCGATTGGTTCAGGGAGAATGCTTGGGAAAGGATTCGGCGTATCTGATGTATATGTGCCAGTTCGTGAGTCTGACTTAATCTTTGCGACAATCGGAGAAAACTTCGGATTCTTAGGTGGTACATTCTTAATCGCTGTTTACTTTATCTTGATTTATCAAATGATTCGTGTCTGCTTCGATACGAAAAATGAGTTTTATACGTATATCGCAACCGGCGTTATCATGATGATTTTATTCCACGTGGTTGAAAATATCGGGATGACGATTGGACTATTACCATTGACGGGGATTCCGTTACCATTTATTTCGCAAGGGGGTTCAAGCTTACTTGGAAATATGATGGGGATTGGACTTATTATGTCAATGCGTTATCACTTCAAGAGTACGATTTTTGAAGATGAAGAAGCCGCATTTGGTGCCAACCATCAAGATGCAACAATGTTACGTTTACGTCAGGAGGATGGAAAATGATTGTTTATATTCACCCAAAATGTACGACTTGTAAAAAGGCGTTAAAATGGTTCGAGTTAAATCATGTGACTTTTGAACAAAAGGATATTCGCGAAACTCCGCCAACTGCAAAAGAATTATTGAAGATTAAAAAAGCTCAAAACTTAGAATGGAAGAAAATGGCGAATACGAGTGGAGAACTATACCGTTCACTTGGCCTAAAAGATAAACTCCCAGTGATGAGTGATGAAGAAGCCGCAAAACTTTTAGCAAGTAACGGGATGCTCATCAAACGTCCGCTTGTGTTAGATAATGGGGAAGCGACATTTGGCTTCAAAGAAGAAGTTTACGAAGAGAAATGGAAGAGATAAGATGAAAAAATATAGTGAAAATGGATTATGGATTAAACAAGATGGTTCTGAATACGTAGTGGGTCTTTCACCAAAAGGGCAAGATGACCTTGGAGATGTAAGTTTTGTGGAGTTATTAAAGAGTGAAGCCGTAACGCCAGAAGATTCGATTATTAGTGTCGAAGCTGCAAAAGCAGTGACTGAATTACTAGCTCCACTAAGCGGAACAGTTGTGGCTTTCCATGATGAATTGGAAGATAATCCAGAATTCTTAAATGAATTAGCAGAAGAGAAGAACTGGATTGTTCGTTTAACAGGAGTAGATAAAGCAGAATTTGACGCTTTATTAGACGAAGACCTTCCATGTGAACAATGTGAAGTAAAATAACGATAAAAAAGAAAACTACGAGTTCTCAATGAGTGAGAATTCGTAGTTTTTATTATGCATTTTTTCTTGAGCGATTCACGCGTTCCACGAAGTTATCAAATAATCCTTGCATGACATTGCTATCTTCAATTAAGAGTTCTGGATGCCATTGAACAGCAACTACGCTTTGGTCAGCTGATTTAGATTCGAACGCTTCGATGATGCCATCCGTACTCCAAGCAACAGGGACAAAATCCGCGGCTAATTGTTTAACCGCTTGGTGGTGGTAAGAATTCACAGGAGTCGTTGTTCCTAGAACGCGAGAAAGTTCGCTACCACTTGCGATTTGAACCGTGTGCGTAGGTTGGCTTGGCATTGTTTTTTGTGCATGTTTTACAGAAATATTTTCATATTGTGATTCGATGTCTTGGTAGAGTGTACCTCCAAGAGCAACGTTTAGAATTTGTAAGCCGCGACACACTGCAAAGATTGGTTTGTGTTGTCTATAAGCTTCTTTAATGAGCTCAATTTCAAACGCATCACGAGCAGGATAAGTACGTGCCAAATTAAGATGTGGTTCTTCACCATATAATAATGGAGAAACGTCTTGTCCACCCGCTAATAGAAGTCCATCAACCCGAGAGATGAATTCTTTTGCAAATTCTGGGTTACTGATGGGAATGATGACAGGAATCGCTTTTGCTTTTTCAAGACCACGGACAAAACCATTTGGCGCATACGATAAAATGTAGCGATCTTCTTCCGTGTTATCTTGGCGATGATTTCCTGCAATACCAATAAGTGGATAAGTTTGCATGTGCATCAGCCTTTCTTTTAAAAATATGTTCCATCATACCTCATTTTCATGAAAATGAAAAGCATTATTACACGATTTCAAAGCACGGCTATTTGCGAATCGTTCTCAATTAGGATAAAATAGAACAGAATAGAATGATTATAAAGGAGAATGAATCGTGGCAACTTTAGAGATTAAAAATCTACATGTATCGATCGAAGACAAAGAAATTTTGAAGGGCGTTAATTTGACGATTAACACTGGAGAAATTCATGCAGTCATGGGACCAAACGGAACTGGGAAATCAACACTTTCTGCAGCCATTATGGGTCACCCAAGCTATGAAGTAACAGAAGGAGAAATCCTATTAGACGGCGAAAACGTCTTAGAAATGGAAGTAGACGAACGCGCTCGTGCAGGTCTATTCTTAGCGATGCAATATCCAAGCGAAATCGTTGGGGTGACAAACGCAGAATTCATGCGTTCAGCTATCAACGCGCGTCGTGAGGAAGGCGATAAAATGGGTGTTCGTGAATTCATCAAGAAATTAGATGAAAAAATGGCTCTATTAGACATGCCAGAAGAAATGGCAGAACGTTACTTAAACGAAGGATTCTCAGGTGGGGAGAAAAAACGTAACGAGATTCTTCAATTATTAATGATTGAACCAACATTTGCGATTCTAGACGAAATCGACTCAGGGTTAGATATCGACGCATTGAAAGTTGTTTCTCGTGGAGTAAACGCAATGCGTGGAGATAACTTTGGATCATTAATTATTACGCACTACCAACGTCTCTTAAACTACATTGAACCAGATGTGGTGCATATTATGATGGACGGTCGTGTTGTGATGACAGGAGATGCCTCTCTTGCTCGTCGCTTAGAAGCTGAAGGATACAAAGGAATCAGTGAAGAATTAGGAATCAAGATTGAACATCAAGAGTAGGAGTGAGATTGTGGCAGAGACAAAATTAACCATAACACCAGAAGAAATCACCGCATTCTCTCTTACAAAGAATGAACCAGAGTGGTTTCTACAAACACGATTAAAAGGGTTAGAACTTGCTAAAACGCTTGAGTTACCTTTTATCGAACGTGTGAAATTCCACCGTTGGAACTTATTCCAATCAGCAATCGGTGAAGGAACTTCAATGATTGAAGAACTTCCAAAAGTGATTCCAACAGCAGCTGGAAGTGCAAAAATTGTACAACTAGGTGCAGTCTCTTACTGGGAAGAAATGAATGTTGAAACAGCATTGAAGGACGTTCTCGTGATGGATTTATTCGATGCACTGGAACAATATCCAGAGCTCGTGAAACCTTACTATATGACAAAAGCAGTGCCAGTTGATGAAGATAGCTTAACGGCTTATCACGCTGCGATGGTCAACTCAGGAGTATTTATTTATATTCCAAAAAATGTAGACGTAAAAGATATTATTGAATCTCATTTCGTTCAAAATAATTTAGTGGACGAAGCATTCGTGAAACACGTGTTAATCGTGGCGGACGAAAACAGCTCAGTCTCTTATGTAGAACGTTTTGAAAGTGTCGGTGACAAAAAGAATACGGCCAATATTGTTGTAGAAGTGATTGCAAAACAAGGTGCGAAAGTTCAATTTGCGGCTGTGGATACATTAGGTCAATCAACAGATGCATATGTGAACCGTCGTGGATACCTTGAAAAAGATGCAACGATTAACTGGGCACTTGGCATTATGAATGACGGAAATGTGATTGCAGACTTTGACTCTGAATTACGCGGAGACGGTTCTCATTCTCAAGTGAACGTCATCGGTATTTCAACAGGACGCCAAGTACAAGGAATCGATACACGTGTGACAAACTATGCGCCACATTCAGTAGGACATATCTTGCAACACGGTGTTATTTTAGATAAATCAACCTTAACGTTTAACGGAATTGGACATATTATTAAAGGTGCGAAATTCGCAGATGCCCAACAAGAAAGTCGTGTACTCATGCTTTCTGAAGGCGGACGTGGAGACGCGAACCCAATTCTATTAATCGATGAAAATGAAGTAACGGCAGGGCACGCAGCGAGCGTGGGACAAGTGGATGATGAACAATTATTCTACTTAACAAGCCGTGGAATCTCAGAAGCAGAGGCAA
>CALJSD010000056.1 GCA_937976325.1 uncultured Carnobacterium sp. | reverse complement strand
AACAAAATTTGTTTTCCATAAGCCGTTTTTTCATTCAACAGTTCCATCAATTTACGGATCACTTGAAGATAACGTCTTTTCTCAAAAACTTGATACCAAACTTCCCCAAAGAAGAGAATGAGAACTAATTGGATGATGCCGTGAATTAAATTACTTGAACCAGCAATCCCCATTTTTGCTTGGTATAACACAATAATAGGTAAGAACCATAAATAATAAGATAAACTTCTACGACCAATCACTGTTAATGGTTTGAAACGGAATAAAATTCCTGTTCCTACTTTAGGATGCAAGCTCATCAAAATAACAGCAGCAACTGTTAAATCAAAAAGCAACATTCCACCACGATACGTAATATCTTCGTTTCGTCCAAGCGTAAATAATAAGATAAACATCAATACGATTGGGATTAATCGTAAATATTGTTCATACGGCAATCTTGATTTATGTTCCTTTTGGAAACGATCTAAAGGATATAGCAATGCCGTACATGAACCAATGAGCATTGAGAATAATCTTGTTCCGGTACTCATTGTGACATACGTCAATGAGTCTGCCCCTTTATAACTAAAGAGCATTAATCCGAACGAAGCCGTAGCTAACACCACGATAGCCACAAATAATGAATTATGCTTCTTAAGGAATAAACTTAAGAAGGCAAACACAATCGGCCATAATAAGTAAAACTGAAAGGCTAAAGAAATATACCATAAGTGTTCAAATGGATTTTCAGTTAATAAGTTTGGAATAAACGTTTGAGCTTGGAAAATCTGCCACCAGTTATTTAAAAACACTAAACTAGAAGTAAATGATCCTCTTAAGTTCACCAACATCTCATTTTGAAACAGTGTAATATAAATGAACACTAGAACAAGCATTGCAATTAAAGGAAGTGCAATACGTGATAGACGTTTTAATAAAAACTGCTTCAAAGGAATCTTTCCGTCGTTCATCAAACTTGTCATTAAGCGGTTTGTCATAAAGTAACCCGCTAAAATGAGGAAGATATCCAACCCAAGAAATCCACCTGGCAAGCGATAAGAATACAAGTGATAAATAATGATACTAAGGATTCCTATCGCTCTTAGGCCGTCAAATGAAGATACGTAAAAACGTTTTTCCATCTCACTTCTATCAATCATATTCAAAACTCCTTAATCTACGAACTCGAATGAGAAGTTTAGAATACGTACTAAATCGCCATTTTCAGCGCCTTTTTCACGTAAAGTGCTATCTACACCCATTCCACGTAATTGACGTGAGAATCGCATAACAGACTCATCATGTTCCATATTTGTCATCTTGAATAGTTTTTCAATCTTGTCACCATACAGTACCCAAGTTCCATCTGGATCTCTTGTCACTTTGAATGGTGCTTCCTCTTCTTCTAATCCATAAACGATATGTGTTTCCACTACTTCTTCGTTTAATGGGAAGAATTCCGTTTCATCTAACACTTCAGCAGTTCTAGCCAGCAATGCTTGGAGGCCTTCGCGACGGTATGCAGAAATTGGGAAAATCTCTGGCATTTCTTCACCTTCAGCAAGGCTATCTGCTAAATCTTTCTTGAACTTCTCTAAGTTTTCTTCTGCTTGAGGTTGGTCCATTTTGTTCGCCACAATCAACATTGGACGTTCCAATAAGCGTAGGTGATAACTTCCTAATTCCTCTTGTATAATCTTGTAATCTTCAAAAGGATCACGGCCTTCCATTGCGGCCATATCAATCACATGAAGTAATACTTTTGTACGTTCGATATGTTTTAAGAAATGAATTCCAAGCCCTACACCTGTATGAGCTCCTTCAATTAACCCTGGTAAGTCCGCAACGACGAATTGCTCACCATTTGGAGCCTGCGCCATTCCTAATTGAGGATTTAACGTTGTAAAGTGATAGTCTGCAATTTTTGGTTTCGCGCTTGAAATCACAGATAGTAAAGTCGATTTCCCTACTGATGGGAATCCAACTAACCCAACGTCAGCTAAAACTTTTAATTCTAAATCGAGTTCAAACTCTTCCCCTGGTTCACCGTTCTCAGCAATGTCTGGTGCAGGGTTTTTATGCGTTGCAAAACGGATATTTCCTCGACCACCACGGCCACCTTTAGCAACTACTACTTCTTGCCCATCTTCTACTAAGTCAGCAATCAGTGCTTTCGTCTCAGCGTTTCTAACGATTGTTCCTGGTGGAACTTTAACGATTAAGTCTTCTGCTCCACGGCCATACATACTCTTACTCATGCCGTTTTCACCAGGTTTTGCTTTGAAATGACGTTTGTGACGGAAATCTAATAAGGTTCTAAGTCCTGAATCGACTTTAAAAATGACACTTCCGCCTTTACCGCCGTCTCCACCAGCCGGGCCTCCGTCTGGTACGTATTTTTCACGACGAAACGCAACCATTCCGTCTCCACCTTTTCCGGCTTTGACTTGAATCGTGGCACGATCATAAAATACTGCCATTTCATTCACTCTCCTTTCTCTTTGAGGGGTCTTATTTAACGATTAATGATGTGAAATCTGCGAAATCTAAAATGATTTGAGATAGTAATCCTAAGAATCTTAGACGGTTACGACGAACTGCCTCATCATCTACCATTACCATGTTTTCATTGAAGAAATCATTGATTTTTGGTGCTAATGCTTCTAAATGACTATAAAGTTCTTCAGGAGTTAATGTTTGTACTTTTGAATGAAGTTCTTTAATCGCTTTTACTAAAGTACGTTCACTTGCTGTTTCAAGACGATCTTCTAAAATTTCGCCACTCGCATCATCTTGAGCTTTCGCACTAATATTGATAACACGGTTTAATGCCTCTGTAATTCCTTTAAATTCTTCTGATTCAGAAACAGCTGAAAGAGCTTTTGCAGCTTTCAATTGTTCAGGAACTGATGAAGTATGACTGTTTACAACCGCATCGATAATATCATGACGTTTTGTAATCGTAGCAATACGTTGTGCCACACGTTCACGAATAAAGCTTAAGATAAACTCTTCAATTTCATCTTCTTTACCTGTTAGGAACTCAGCGTAATCAAGACCTAACAATAGTTTTGTAAAGTCTTCAATTTCAATGTTCCAATCAAAGGCCGCAAGAATTTGTACAAGTCCCATTACTTGACGACGAAGCGCATATGGGTCATTTGAACCTGTTGGAAGCATTCCAGCAGCTGTAAAGCTTAAGAAAGTATCTAATTTATCGGCAACTGCAAGTAAAGCACCTGGTACAGAAGAAGGCAATTCACCATCTGCACTTGTTGGCATATAGTGTTCACGGATTGCTTGAGCTACTTCAGGAGTTTCACCTTGTTTCAAGGCATAGATTTCACCCATGATTCCTTGTAATTCAGGGAATTCACCAACCATGTTCGTTACTAAGTCGAATTTGTAAATAGAAGCGGCACGTTGCGCTGTAACAACGACATCACTTGGTAAGTTCAATTCTTTAGCAAGACGTCCCACAAGTAATTGCACGCGATCCATTTTCTCTGTCATAGAACCAATTTTTGCATGGAAGTTTAATGTTTCTAATTTCTTCAAGAAAGTTGTCATCGGAATCTTTAAGTCTTCTTCGTAGAAGAATAAAGCATCTTCTAGACGAGCTGTTAGTACTTTTTGATTTCCTTTAGC
>CALJSD010000055.1 GCA_937976325.1 uncultured Carnobacterium sp. | reverse complement strand
TGCCTTTAGCAAAGGAAACATTATTTTTATTATTACCATTATGGAGAGGAGCAAGAAATGGTATAATATGGGAATAAAGTAATTATTTAGAGGGAAGAAATGAATCAACTGTTTAGAAATTTTATTTCAAAAGAGCGAGTGAATAGTTTTCGGGAGTTAACGAAGACGCTCGTGAAGATGGCGGGGACCGATGAAGTGGTGCCTGAAGAGGATGAAAGTGTGCCTTGGGTTCCGTCAATCGTAGGATTAATTTTCATAATCTGGCTTTCTTCCGGTGATTGGCTCAAAAGTGTGACGCAACCGCTGATTGATCAATTTCCACTACTTGCGCTATGGCCGTTAGCGTTTCTCTTTGTCTACCTTCCGATTTTAAATGGGATGGATGAGTTATGGAAACAACCGCAGAGAAAACGGGACCTACAGGAGTTAATGCCGATTGCCAAGCGTGCGGTGGCCGTTTTAAAAGAATATGACTATGACAATTTAGATGACGTGGTTGACGCAGAAGTGGTCATCAACGAATACACCGAGCGATACGGATTATAGGAGGCCTGGGATGAGATTATGGCATGAGGACTTGATTGGGCATCTTCCGCGTCCGCAACTGTTGGGGCAGCACCGCGAATGTTGTGCGCTTAGAGGCAATGGTTGGGGCAAGAAGCATGCGACGGTGGACTATGTGTTTACTTATAGCCCGTATGTGCTGTATCAGTACCATACGTTGATTATGGATGAAATGGAGCGCCGTGGCTACAATGTGACGCCCGAGTGGAAAGAGGCTTCGTATCGTGGGAAAATTTGCCCGCCGTATACCGAAGTGGATGAATGTGCGTGGACGAGTCCGTTATACAAAGAGCACGATGATGCGTATTACAAAGAATGTATTGAAAATTTAGCGCAAAAAGGAATTATCCTGGAAGGAGAAAATCATGTTTAGACTTCTATTGAAAGACGTTGCGACGAAAAAAATGTTAGTGAACTTCCGAGAGTTGACAAGCTACTTAATGAAAGAGGCGGGAATGGATGAGGAACTGCCGGAACTAGTCGACAAAACGGCAACCATCAAAATGATTGGGGGAATGTTTTTATTCATCCTAGTGATGCGTACGGGGATCTTTGGAATACCCTTTAAGTTTATGGTTAATAAGATCGCCGGGGAAGGTAGTGTGATTTTTCTACTCTTACCATTTGTTTCTTTGTACTTGTTTTTAGGATTCTTTTTTCTTCTGTACCGAATCTGGTCTAAAAAAGTACTGACACGTAAACTTGGCGAACTGATTCCAATTGCGGAACGTGCGATTGCAACGCTTAAAGCAGCTGGACGCGACGACTTAGAAGAGGATATCGAAGACGCAGAATTTCTGATTGAGGATTATAAGAAGAAATTCGGGTTTTAGGGAGAATTTAACCTTTGAACGTCAGGAGGAATGACAATGAAATCGAAACGAAGAGTGAAGGAACGTAACGTAAGACAACTGCGCAAGTTGATTGAAGCAGTGATCGAGCAAAATGGGGAAGAAGGCACACTACCGATGACCTTTTCGCTGTTGCGCACTATCATTACAATCCTTAGTGTTGCTGCAGTGGTGTGCGGAGTGGTGGTGTTTGGAAGCATGGTTGTGGTCGAAACAGGCTTGTTTCAAGCACTCGAAGTGGTGTTTTCAACGGGGGATTCAGAGGTGATGGCAGATGTAGTCAGGGTCCTCTTCGGCTTGGCGATTCACTTTGGCATCATGTTTGCCGCCCTAGCCGTTGTTCTCTACTGCTGCCACAGATCCGTTCGTTGGGAATGGAAAAAGCTCGTGGCTCGTGGAAATGAAGAAGTGGCGACGTGGAAAGTCTCACCAAGAGAAGCCAGCCGCGAAGCTGTTGAAGCGCTAGAGGCGTATTTACAAGAAAATGCTACGCTTGGTAAACCGTCTAAGGCGCGGGAAAAAGTAGAAGCTGCCGCTACGAGTGTCGGGGCTGCGATGGAGAAAGTGAGCAAAGAACACGAAGTACAAAAACGCCTAACCAGCGTCGAAGCTTCACGAGTTCGCGCCTTAAGAAGACTATTGAAGCTTGTCTTGAAGATAAACGGACGAGAAGAACAGCTTCCAAAAAGCTCGTATTGGCTTCGCATCTACGTCCTGATTACGGTCGCCATTGCGGGCATCGTCATCGGACTCGTATCTGGATTCTTTACGTATTTGAAACTTTTCATCGCCTGCCTAGTGACGTTGCAATTGAGAGTCGCAATCGGCTATCTTGCCTTCATTTGGCCATTTGCCCTTATCTGGTCCTTACCGATTATCGTCTTCGTTGTAGTCTTCAATTGGCACCGCAGAGAAACGTTTAAGGAATGGAAGGAACTGTTGGCACTGGCAGACCGCGAAGTAGAAACATGGAGTCAAACCACAGCCGTACCAGATGAAGTAGCAGCGTTACAGAAGTTTTTAAAACAAGCACATAAGTACTATTAGGAGGACATTATGAACTATAAAAAAACGATTTGGCAGTCTCAAACGACAAGACTGCGTGAACTCATTCGCATTGTAAACCGTAGAAGCAAACAACCGCGCGTCCTGCCAAGAGATAATCGTCAGGTTCGACTCTTTTGTATGCTCTTCTTTGGAATCATCACGCTCTATACGATTATGACGACAGGATTCCTGGCGACCATCCTTGGCTCGATATATATGCTCTTTACAAGGAAATCCTCACCAGTCATGGACCGCATGTTACCGTACTGGTGGATGCCGATTTTATGGGTGGCATTGATTGCGATTTTCATCCTCATTCTCTGGCTAGCGCGTCGTTCCCTTGTAAAAGAAACGCTCTTCTTACTGGAACACGCGAAAGACGAAATCGCGCGCCAATATGAAGAAGGCGATGGCGTTGTTTCACAAGAAGTCATCGATTTAGAAAATTACGTGGAAGATTTACAACAAAATTATCGTTTTTAAGGAGTGAAGAATATGTTTATTTTTGTA
>CALJSD010000054.1 GCA_937976325.1 uncultured Carnobacterium sp. | reverse complement strand
CTAATCCGATAGCTTTAGCAGCACCTGTTGTGTTAGGAACGATGTTTACTGCTGCAGCACGAGCACGACGTAAGTCACCTTTAGCGTGAGGTGCGTCTAATGTGTTTTGGTCACCAGTGTAACCGTGGATTGTTGTCATTAATCCTTCAACAATACCGAATTTATCGTTTAATGCTTTAGCCATTGGAGCTAAGCAGTTTGTAGTACATGAAGCACCAGAGATAACAGTTTCTTTACCTGTTAAAATGTTGTGGTTTGTGTTGAATACAACTGTAGGAACGTCATTTCCACCAGGAGCAGAGATAACAACGCGTTTAGCGCCAGCTTTTAAGTGTAATTCAGCTTTTTCTTTAGAAGTGAAGAAACCAGTACATTCTAATACGATATCAACGCCTAGTTCACCCCAAGGTAATTCTTCAGGATTACGGTTAGCAAGTACTTTAACTTCTTTACCGTTTACGCGGAAAGCTCCATCTAACACTTCAACTTCACCGTTGAAACGTCCTTGAGTTGAATCATATTTTAACAAATGAGCTAATTGCTTAGCGTCTGTTAAGTCATTGATTGCAACAACTTCTAATCCTTCCACATCTTGAATACGACGGAATGCTAAACGACCGATACGTCCGAAACCGTTAATACCAACTTTAACTGTCATATAGTTTTTCCTCCTAGGAATTTTTTATTTTTATTTTTTGCGGGTTGCCCCGTTCAAAACCAACTCTGATGTCTCCTTGTCAATCACAAACCAAGTGCGATCCACTGGAGCTAATTTGGCATATGCTTTTAAAGCAGGTGCCTTCTCTGCGCCTTCCACAACGGCAATCGAATGTGGAATCGTAGATAAATCACTAAGATGCAGCCCTACTCGTGGGATTTTTAACACCACATTTCCTTCTGCATCGAAGAAACAACCGAACGCTTCGCCAATTGCTTTCTTCTCTTTTAACGTAGCCATTTGTTCCTCTGTCAGGCCACGTCTCTCTCCCATTATAATAGCACTTCCAACGCTATATAACAAACACTCCGCCTTTTTCATGAGACCTATCGTCTTTGCGACTGAAGGTTCTTGCATTAGCGGTGCATATGTCGCCTGTTGGACATGTTCTGGAACGAATAACGCTTCATGATGAGCGCCAATTCCAGTCGCCATTTTCTCACTGACATTATTTGCTTGAATCAGCATCGACCCAAACATTCCTCCTCTTGCAGGAACAATCGTAAGGTCTCGGTTCACTGAAATGTCTTTTGTGAACCCTTCGCTGACACGGACCATCGTTTGGCCCCCAGTGATTGCGATAATGGAAGTTCCAAGCGGCAAGAGTACATCCATAATCTCTTGTACCAGCTCAGATGTTTTCGCCGGATTCTCAACCACCTTTACATATTGGACGCCTAAGGTTTTAGCTACCTTATGCTCCACCAGACTCATCTGGATAAAGTTGTTTTTTAAATCATCCGACCGTTCTAATATAAATTCGCCAACTTCCGTGAGTCGCATTCCTGACCCTTGTACTTCAATAAGGTCTAAAGCTTTCATATCCTCACATTCATTACGTAGTGTGCGTTCGGACATCTGAACCACTTTTGCAAGGGCTCTTCGTCCAATCGGTTGATACGTTGCGATGGCTTGTAAAATACGGAATCGCGTTTGAAGAGCGACTCTGCTTTCTGGAACCAATAGATGAGATAGATTAAGATAATTCATCGAAACCTTCCTCCAATCATCTCCAGATAGGGTCGTATATCGTCCCACTTATTTCCAGTATCTTTGAATCCATATTTCTGAACACATTTATATTTTAACATAAAACGGCAGAAATGCAACCGTGCTCAGATTACAATTTGGTTAAGATTTATGTTTTATAGGGACCCATTTCGTCCCTGTTAATCGACTAGCCTTTTCATGGCAGGTTTCTCCGTCATCCATTACAAAAGAAATTTCTACATGAGCTCCAACTTTTTGAGCTATCTTTTCCAAATATAGGATTGAAGGATTATGATTACCTGTAACCAACCTTGAAAGATGTTCCGGTCTTATCCCAACCTTTTTTGCAAACTCGGTACGTGAGAGTCCGGAAATCAGTCTCAACTCTGTAAACCTTAACCCCACCTCCCTTAACACGAGCTCTATATCGATATCCTTTTCTATATTCTCGTATTGGAATTCCAAGTCTGTAATAAATTTCTTCAGATTCTGATCCATTTTTTAATGCCTCCTCTTTAGTGCTCACAATCGGAATAGACAATTGGGTCTTTGATTTGTTCCCCCACATTTCAAGAATTGCTGGAGAAAACCCCTCTTTATTTAGCAACTTTAATACAGCAAGGATTTTTACCTTCTCCCTATATGGCTTCATCTTCACCAATTCAAAATACTCTGAACTAATTTTAAATTCTTCCATAATTTTCCCTCCCACTTAAACATTACCATATTTGGTAATTACCATATATGGCAATGTTGCTCTCTTCTTATACTTTTTTGCTCTTTTTTATAAATAAACGAAATAGACTATCGCTCCTATATACTCTGACCTTTTCCAAAACTTGCACAGTTTCCCAAAATTAGATACACTTAGGAAAGAATGTCGTCTTAGTGTAGTGGATATCACATGAGATTCCGGTTCTCATAACAGGGGTTCGACTCCCCTAGACGGCTTACAAATTGTAACGCGCTACAAACATTGTTTTGTAGCGTTTTTTTATACACAAAAAAGCCCCGAGATTGCTCTCGGGGCTTTCGTCAAACTTTAGAAGATTTCACCTAGTGAGATTATTCTTCTTCGTCCTCTTTTTTCTTGCCAGTCGCAAGTAATCCTAAACCTGCAAGGAGTGACATGCTTGCTGCATTGAAGACTGCTGATAAGTCTTCCACACCTGTATTAGGTAATTCTGGTTTACCTGGAGTTGGAGGTGTTTGAGGAGGTGTATTTGGTGTGTTTGGAGGGGTTACTGTGTTATTGAACTCAGTATCTTCTGGTAATCCAGCCACAGCCGTTAATACTTTACCGTCTTTCGCTACAGTTACAGTGACAGTCGCAACCATTGTATCGTAAGTTACGCCTTCTTCTGTTCCTTTCACTTCTTCAACAGTGTAAGTATAAACTCCTTCTTCGCCTCTCTTGAATGTTAAGGCAGAGAATTTAATCTTACCGTCAGCGTCGTTTGTTACTGTTTCGATGATGTTTCCATCTTTGTCTTTTAGTACAAAGCTGAATTCGCCATCTTTCAGTGGACGACCTTCAAGTTTCTTAGTGAATTCGAATTCCACTTTTGTTGGGATGTTAACAACACGAGTTTCAGTTGGTTTTTCTGGTTTTTCAACTGATTTCTTAGTTGGATCGTATTGGTGAACTGTTTGACTCGCAGTATTTTCGATATCTACGCCATCTTTAGCAGTTTCTTTGATTGTCGCAACAATATCAAATTTATAGTAGCGACCGAATGCAAATTTAGTAGTATCTAATACTTTAGTATCTTCAGCATCGCCTAAAGATTTCGTTAAATCAGCTTTAGAAGTTGCTGTAATTACGCCATTTTCAACTTTGATATCGAATTTAGCTGTTACATCTTCACCAGTTACGCTGTCGTAAGCTTTAATATTCGCAGCATCAACCGTTAAGTTTTCTTCATCGTAGTTATCTGTGATTCCTACTGATTGGATGTAATCTTTGTTGTTTGCGTCAAATTTAGTTGTATCTAACCAAACTTGGTAAACCACTTTGTCACCCTTCTTAAGTGTTGAAGTATTGATATTTTCAGCTTCGTTGTTATCAGTCTTGTCAGCATAAGGATCTGCTTTCGTATCTGTAACAGCATCTGTTAACTCTTTATCATCATCAACTAACTTGTTGCCAGTAGTATCAAATTTCTCATCCTTCACAACAAATTTCTTAGGTTGGAATTCTGGTGTTTCTGGAGGAGTGACTGTGTTGTTGAACTCTTTATCAGCTGCATCTGTTACTTTCGTTACAAGGATCTTAGCAGTTCCATCGTAAGAAACTTCAACAGTAATTTCAGCTTTCATTGTATCGTAAGTTACTGTCGCATCTGTCCCAGCTACTTCTTCTACAGTGTATTTATGAGTTCCTTCGTCACCCTTCTTGAATTCAATCTTACTGAATTTAATCTTACCGTCTTTATCATTCTTCACAGTTTCGATTTCAGTACCTTCTGCATCTTTCAATACGAAGCTGAATTCGCCAGCTGCTAATTCGCGACCTTCAAGTTTCTTAGTGAAGTCAAATTCAACTTCGATTGGAACTTGGTTGACACGTTTTTCAGTTGGTTTTTCAGGAGTCTTAACTGTCTTAGACGTTGGGTCATATTGGTGAACGATTTGTGTAGCCGTATTTTCGATTTGTGAACCGCCAGCTACATCTTCTTTCACTGTTGCTACGATATCAAATTTATAGTAGCGACCGAATGCGAATTTCTCAGTATCGATTACTTGAGTATCTTCAGCATCTCCTAAAGATTTCGTTAACGAAGCTTTAGATGTTGCTTTAATCACACCGTCTTCAACTGTGATGTCGAATTTATCTGTTACATCTTCACCAGTCTTGCTGTCGTATGCTTTCACGTTAGCTGCTTCAACTGTTAATTTAGCTTCATCGTAATCGTCAGTAATACCAACAGATTGGATGTTTTGAGCTGCAGTGAAGTTATTCGTATCTAACCATACTTGGTAAACTAATTTTTCTCCACGTTTAACAGTCTTCGTATTTA
>CALJSD010000053.1 GCA_937976325.1 uncultured Carnobacterium sp. | reverse complement strand
AATGGACTGGAAGCAAATGACATCGAATGGAAATGAATGGAATGCGGGGAAGGGGAGTGGAGTGAAGGGGCTCTATATTTATGCTGTAGATCCAGCACTTCAAGAAGAATTAATGCGTAGACAAGGAGAAAAAAATAATGGCAAATGAAAATAATCCAAGTATGAAATTAATTAATCAGTTTCACGATGATCATAAATGGAGACAATTCCATAATGCGAAAGATTTAGCTCTCTCAGTATCCATTGAAGCTGCTGAATTATTAGAAATCTTCCAATGGACTGACCCAGAATCTGTCGTGGAGAAAAAACGTGAAGATATTGAAGAAGAATTAGCGGATGTTTTAATCTATTGTTATACACTTGCTGAAAAGTTAAATATGGATATTGATGAAATCATTGCGAAAAAATTAGTGAAGAATCTTAAGAAGTATCCAGTTAAATAAGGCTTTTGTATTTATTAACTTTCTAAAACTCAAAATTCATATAAGTGAATTTTGAGTTTTTTTCTTTATGTAAGAAGTAGGCCCTTATCTTCTTTTTTTGCGCTAAAAATGGTAGAATGGGTGAAAACCCTTGAAGGAGGAATTTTATGACAAAGAATTTTAAAGGGTACTCTTTAGTTGAAAAAAGAGACTTGCCAGATATTCGTTCTGTCGGTTATTTGTACAAACATGATAAGACTGGCGCAGAGGTCTTATACCTTGAAAACGAAGACGATAATAAGGCGTTCAATATTGCGTTCCGTACGCCACCGTATAATGATAACGGGATTGCGCATATTATCGAGCACTCTGTGTTAAATGGTTCGAAGAAATATCCATCCAAAGAGCCATTCGTAGAGTTATTAAAAGGCTCACTGAATACATTCTTAAATGCGATGACTTATTCTGATAAGACGGTTTATCCGGTATCGTCTCGTAACCAAAAAGACTTCAACAACTTGATGTCTGTGTACTTAGATGCGGTATTCTATCCAAACTTCAAGCAAGATCCACAAATCTTGATGCAAGAAGGATGGCACTATCACTTAGAAAACGCCGATGATGAATTGATTTACAAAGGCGTGGTGTATAACGAGATGCGTGGGGCGTTCTCACAAGCGGACTCTGAATTATACCGTCTGTTTGAACCAACGTTATTCCCAGATACCGTCTACAAACATATTTCTGGTGGGATGCCTGCTGCGATTCCTTCGTTAACGCAAGAAGAGTTCGTGGCGTTCCATGACAAGTACTATCACCCAAGCAATGCGCGTGTGACGCTTTACGGGAACTTAGACTTAGACACTGCGTTCGCGCAATTGACAGAGTACTTCGATGCGTTTGAAGCCAAAGACTACGAATTCGAGTCTGTGGAACAAGCACCATTTAGCAAGCGTCATGAATTAGAAGCGAAATTCTCGATTTCTAAAGACGAGCCTACTGAAAATAAATCGCTCTTAGCGTACATTTGGGCAGCAGGAAAGGGCACAAACTCTGAAGAACTCATCGCGCTTGGCGTATTAGATGAACTTCTTCTTGGGTCTAACACGGCTCCAATTAAGAAAGCTCTCTTGAAGTCAGGCCTTGGTTCTGATGTGTCTGGTGGATTCGGTGCAGCAACCTACTCACCAATTTTTGAAATCGTCTTAAAAGATACAAACCCAGAAGCCAAAGAACAATTCGTGTCGATTATCGAAAACGAGTTGAAACGTTTAGTGGCTGAAGGCATTCCGCAAAAAGCGATTCAAGCAGCCCTCAATAAAGCAGCGTTCCGTTATAAAGAATTAACAGCGCTGGAAGGGGCAACTCCTAAAGGAATCTTGTATTCTCTAAACTCACTTACAAGCTGGTTATACGGCGGGGATGTATTTGCAACGTTTGAATACCAACGTGTGTTAGATAAGATGCAGAAAGAAATGACAAACGGCTATTTTGAACGTTTGATCCAAACAACATTACTCGACAACACGCATGCAGCGGTTATCACATTAGCTCCAGAACCAGGACTAGGCGACCGTAAAGACTAAGCGTTGAAAGAAGAGTTAGCGGCCTATAAAGCTTCACTATCTGACGAAGAAGTGGCAGCTCTAGTTGAACAAACGCAACAACTTTTAGAGCGCCAAACGACTCCAGATAAGGAAGAGGATTTGGCGAAATTACCAAAACTATCCATCGAAGATATCGACCGTGAAGTAAAACCTTTACCATTAACAGTGGAAGCAGCAGAAGGCAAACCAACCTTCTTACACTATGAAGACTTCACAGCCGGCATTTCTTACGTGAAATATTACTTCGATTTATCAGGCGTGAAGACAGAAGATATTCCAGTTGTGGCCTTCTTAACGGAAGTACTAGGGGAAGTCGGAACAGAAAACTTCACAGACGAAGCCCTCAGCACAGAGATTGACTTCTACACAGGTGGTATCGGCACAAACGCAACAGTGATTACGGAATCCGTAGCGGACAACATCTACTATCCTAAAT
>CALJSD010000052.1 GCA_937976325.1 uncultured Carnobacterium sp. | reverse complement strand
ATTCGAGTGAATCAGGATGACCTCCCTAAAGAAGATTCTCCATTTAAGGTTCATGATTTTATCGAGTTAGCGCAAAATGATAATTGGGAAGAGTCTCATGTTTTCCAAGAAATATGTGATAAACGGTATATGTTTGTCGTATTTAAGGAAGAAGCTCCAGGAGAGTTTGTTTTAAATCAAGTGAAGTTCTGGGGATTCCCTGAACGATTGTTAGATGAAGCACAGCGCGTATGGAATGAAACTAGAACGATTATTAATGACGGGGTACAGTTAAAGCAGTCGGATAAGGGAGTATCAACTAATTTCCCGCAGAGTCAAGTGAATCAATTCTTATTTACTAAAATCCATGCTTCAAATTCTTATTACGAGATTGAAAAAGATGTCTTTGTAGGAAAAGGAAAGCTCTCAGATACGAATTCGCTACCCGATGGACGAAGAATTACGAAGCATTCATTTTGGATGCCTAAGAAATTCCTACGAGAAATTTTACGTGGTGAGTGGGATTAGCAAATCAGTTGATCAAATATTGAATTCATGATATAGTAATAGAGAAATTTTGGATGAAAATGAAAGAGGTAATCATGTCAAAACTTAAAGTATTCTCAATGTTTGATGGCGTTGGGGGATTTATCGTTGGTCTGGATGAGGCTAACAAAAAATTAAATAAAAAATTTTTCCAAGTGACTGATACGAATCAATTTGAACCTAGTCGAAAAGCGCAAGATGCTTTTGAAGTTGGAGTATACAACTACCCAAAAATCAATCATAGTAATGAAGACATTATGCAAGTTTCATCAGAATATTTCGATGAAATGAAGGCAAATGGTGTGAATATGATTGTTGGCGGATTTCCATGCCAAGATTACTCAGTAGCGCGCAGTAAAAAGCACGAAATGGGTATCGAAGGTAAAAAAGGAGTTCTTTTCTGGGAGATTATTCGCGCGGTGAATCATATCAAACCAGAATATCTTATACTTGAAAATGTGGACCGACTATTGAAATCACCTTCTAAACAACGTGGACGTGATTTTGCGATTATGCTTGGAGCGTTCAATCAATTGGGGTATACAGTTGAATGGCGTGTGATTAATGCGGCAGATTATGGCGCACCTCAAAGACGTCGTCGTGTCTTCTTCTTCATTTATAAAAATAACTCAGCCTTTGCCAAAAAACATGGCATTAAAGATTTATCACCAGAATCATTCGAGTCGTATATTTATAAAAAAGGTCTTTTTGCAAAGCAGTTTCCTGTTGAAAAAAGTGCGAATAAGAATCGTGTCTATACAGAAAAACTTAGTGAGCTAGATGCGCATTCTGAAGAGTATATTGTGGATATTTCGAATAACTTTACTGGAAAAGTTTGGAACACAGGTTTGATGAAAGATGGTATTTATTACACTATTGATACAACTCCTGTACTCGAAAAAGCAATGACTTTAGGAGAAGTAGTTCGAAAGGCTAAAGAATACTATGTTCAAGAACATGGAGAAAAGGCCTATAAAGAATACATTCAAAACTATGTGGTTCAGGACGAAGATAAGATTAAGAAATTCCAATACTTGCGCGGACCAAAGAAAATTGAACGTACGACAGAAGAAGGATTTACTTATATCTTCTCTGAAGGTGGAATGAGTGAAACAGATGACCTCTCACTACCAGGACGTACAATGCTTACAAGCGAGGGTAGTGTGAATCGTTCAACGCACTTCTTGAAAGAAGGCAATCAGTTCCGCTTATTAACGCCAAACGAAGCAGAGTTATTACAATGCTTCCCTTGTGATTGGACAAAGTACAAGATACTATCCGATGGAACAGTTACTGAAGTTAACGACCGTATGCGTTATTTCTTTATGGGAAATGCACTTGTTACTTCTATTGTGGAACGTATTGGTATCGGAATTGCGAAAATGATTTAATCCCAATCAATTTTTTAGACTTACGAAGGAACGAGATTCCTTTGTAAGTCTATTTTTTTAGCAAAATAGTACTAGAAAAAAGCAAAATGTAACATATAAGTTACGTAACTTATATGTTACATTTAGGTCAAAGGGAGGTAATAGGTATGGGTAAGAAATTTAGGGTTGATAAAAAGAAAGTAGATCGCCTTGAAACGCTTGAATATAGCGAGATGATTAAATTGGCGGCAGTCTATAAAATTTTAGAAGATGAAGGTGTGACACCAGAAATAATCGAAAAATGGGGATACTATTGTAAAGGAAGACAGTGTTTAAAAATACCTGTATCAAGGACTAAAGAAGGGGTGGATGGCAGTGACTTCTTATTTAACACGAGAGTTTATGAAGTTATCATCGATTTATCCTAATTTTGAAGAAGACTTACTTCGAGAAGTGAGTCTTCAAAAAGTAGCTTTGAGGACGATTCGATTGAGGGTCAATCATCAATTGACACAAGAAGAATTTGCAGCGAAGTTAGATGTAAAGAGAGCCTATTTAGCAAGATTAGAAGCAGGGCATCATAATCCAACCATTATGACGCTCGTGGAATTAGCTCGACAAAATGGATATGAGATTGAGATAAAGTTGAAAGAGAAGACATTTTAAGATTCTCATGGATTATATTGTGATAAATACGATAAAAGTTAGAAGTTCAAATTGAAAACTGCTTTAATTCGTATTATGATTAATTTACTACGAAAAAAGGAGCCTTTAGGGTGGAAAGAATCGCGAATCCTGTTATATACGAATTAAAGTATGAGCATAAAATGGAACCTCATTATGATGGAGTTCAAGAAAAACATGAGAAATTAATTTTTAATTATCCAACAGTTTATATTGTTCATCATCCAGAAAAAGAGAAGGTTAGTGTCTATATTGGTGAAACAACTGATATCAGACGTCGTACAGACCAACATCTTAAACAAGATAGTAAAGAACGAGAAGATTGGGAAAAGTTGTCTAATAGAGATGATGCCAATATGTTTGTGATTGGACATGAATTATTCAATAAATCCTTGACACTCGATATTGAGAATAAGTTAATGCATTACCTAAGTAGTGTAGATGGAGTTCAAAAGGTTTATAACCGTCGTACGAATGAACAGAATGAGTATTACACATCTG
>CALJSD010000051.1 GCA_937976325.1 uncultured Carnobacterium sp. | reverse complement strand
CGCAAGCGGAGGCGATTGTAAGAGACATTACAGCGGCGCATCCGGAAGTGGTGTCTATCGTGCAAAACATCCAACCGAAGCCAACGAATGTCATCATGGGACGTGAGACGAAGGTGCTGTTCGGGGAAGATGTGTACGAAGAGAAATTGTTCGAATTCACGTTCAAGATTAGCGCGCGTTCGTTCTTCCAAGTGAATACCGTGCAAACCGAAGTGCTCTATCAACAAGCCATTGACGCTGCGGACTTGAAGGGCGGCGAGACGGTCGTGGATGCGTATTGCGGAATCGGGACGATGAGCTTGGCCTTTGCCCGCGATGCGAAGAAAGTCTATGCGATGGAAATCGTGGATGATGCGATTGTGATGGCGAAGGAAAATGCGAAGCTAAATGGTGTTACGAATGTGCACTTTGAAACGGGTGCGGCTGAGAAAATCATGCCACGCTGGAAGGAAGAAGGCATCCAGCCAGATGTGATTGTGGTGGATCCACCGCGCAAAGGGCTCGATCTTGCGTTTATCGAAGCGGCATGTGCAACGGGTCCTGAACGTATCGTATACGTAAGCTGTAACCCAGCAACACTCGCTCGAGACCTTGTCCACTTCAAGGAACGTGGCTACGAGGCACAATACGTGCAACCCGTGGATATGTTCCCGATAACTGCGCATGTTGAGACGGTAGTATTAATGTCAAGGGTTGATAAATAAGAGTGTAATAAGATAAGTAAATAAAGGCTTTCCGTGATTTGAGGTCTGGTTTTAAGCCGGAAGGATAATCACGGTTTTTTGTTTTGAGGGAAGATATCCGAAATTGGGGAATTTGAAAAGTAATCAGCCGATACGGTTATTGATTTGGTGAGTTGATAAGATGGTTGACTAAATAATGGTGAGTTGATAAGATGATTGGCAAAGTTTCTTCGTAACATTGAACTGCTTACTATTCTAAATATTTATCAAATCGGGATTTTTAATACTTGAAAAAACAATGCCTTTATTGTATAACATAAACACCTGATGGAGGTGTAATTATGCACGTAGGATATAGAGAGGGATCTGGCAGGAAAAATGGCAAAGTAGATGAAGCTATTGCACTTTTTGATAAAGCTCGATATAACGGCTATGATGCTCCTGCGCTATATGATTCTTATGCTAAAGCTTATCGAAAAATTAAGGATTACGATAATGAAATTCTCATTCTTGATGAAGGAATTATGCGTAAAACACGGCACGATGTTGGTACTTTAGCGGCTCGTAGGGATAAGGCAATTAAGCTATTATTTGCTAAACAAGAGGCAGAGCGGATAGCTAAGGAAAAATCTGATTTTCTAAAAGCGAACAAAAAAGAGGATATTTAGAGGTTCAAAACGAAGTTAATAAGTTAATATAAAAATATACTAAGACTACGGAGTAAAATCTGTAGGCTTATTTTTTATGGTATAATAAATATAAATTAGAATTTATAGGATAAAAACATGGTAAAAGTAAAAAATAACAAGATAAAAACATACATTCTATCAGCAATAACATTAATATGGCTAGCAGTTTCCATGATACTTTTATATATAAAAAGTAGGACTGGTTATAGAATATTAATTGATTTCTTTGGGTTACAATTAAGGCAAGAAGATGTCCTATTTATTCTTTTACTGATGATTGTAGCTTGGCTTATCTTTTTTCTAAAGCTATTTTGGAAGAAATATTCTAGTAACATTGCTAGAGTTATTCTGGTAACAGGCTGGATTTTATTAATTGCAGGATTCTTATTTGGGTCTTTAATTTTTTTAGGTGGTCATCTTGTAAGTACCTACTATACTTTTATTTCCCCTGATAAAAAACATACGCTAGTAGTTGATGAGGCTTCGTTCTTGCTTTTGTCAAATGTAAGTTTATTTGAAAGGATAAATCCTTTATTTATTGAAGATTTAGGCGCAGAAACCTCCCTCGATGATGGATTTTCACCAATTTCAGCAGGTAAGTACTGGATAAAGTGGGATGGAAATAGGGTTAGCCTTGCGATGTTGGATGAACTTGGGACTGGGACATGGGATGTAGTAAAAGTTTCCTTAGGAGATAGTGATAGGAATGTTCAACATGATAATTTAGACTCTGAGGGCAAGCCTATTGTCTATGAGGAAAATTATTCTCCTACGCTTCCTGCGAAAGATACCATTCATAAACCACTAACTAAACAAGAAATATTAGATAGTTTATCTCTTGAAAATGCTATCATAATACCAAATTCTAACTATGGACTTATAGAGGTTGATAGGGCTATGGCTAGAAGTCTATGGTATTTTGTAAGAATTGAGGAAAATAGGATGATTTATATTTCTGATGCTCCGGATACATCTCCTAAAGTTGAGGGAGAAATTGATTCTGAAGGAAAAATACATTTAAGATTTACGGATATTAATAATAATCAAACCAATTATGAATCTTTAAACCAGGGAAAGACTTGGAAAAATGCTCATAAGTTTTCGCGTATCATGGATTAAATCGGGGTAGACAAATGCAAATTTTGGAGGTATAGATTATGGCTTCAAGTAAAGAATATTTAGATTTCATTTTAGAACAACTATCCGAGTTGGAAGAAATAACATATAGAACAATGATGGGCGAATATATTGTTTATTATCGCGGAAAAATTGTTGGTGGAATTTATGATGATAGGTTTTTAGTGAAGCCTGTTAAATCTGCAATAGCATATATGCCAAATGCAAAATATGAGTTGCCGTATGATGGAGCAAAGGAAATGCTATTGGTAGATGATGTTGACAACAAAGAATTTTTAACTGGCTTATTCAATTCGATGTATGGTGAGTTGCCTGCACCAAAACCAAAAAAATAATCGAATTCGAGGTGGCTTAAAATGCTTGAGATAAAAGAAACAATGATTGAGGATATCAAATGTGTTCAACAGCTTTGGGCTGATGGGGATGTCATGAAGTTCGTCGGTTTTCCGGACGGCTTACATCAAACAGATGAAGGGATGCAAAATTGGTTTCGGTGGATTAAATCGAACAGACCGACTTTAAACCACTATTCAATTTTCGAAGACGGGAAATACTGCGGAGAATCGTTCTATGAAATCGACGCAGAGCATCGAAGCGCCGCTCTGGACATAAAATTGTTTGGATTTGCACGGGGATGTGGAATTGCAACGGCAGGGCTCTCCCATGCAATCAAAGAAGCGTTCCTAAACGGTGCAGAGATTGTGTGGGTTGACCCGAATCCGGAAAACAGGAAAGCAATCGCGTTGTATGAGAAACTTGGCTTTCAGCAGAAAGACTCTCCGGAGTACCTGGTTTCCGAGGGTGAGGAGAAAACCTCAATCTATATGGAACTTTGCAAAAACTGATTCATAAGTAAACTATATTTTTAATGGGTATTTTATAAGGAGGTATATATATGTTAGGAGCAATTGTGGGAGATATTGTTGGTTCAGTTTATGAATGGAACAATATTAAAACGAAGGATTTTCCCTTGTTTAGGGACGATTGTTTTTTCACAGATGATACGGTGATGACTTGTGCTGTGGCAGAAGCTATCATGAATGGTGGACAGAAGGATGACTTCATTGATGCCATGAAGAAGTACGGCAGAATGTATCCAAACGCGGATTACGGTGCCAGATTTAACCAGTGGCTTATGACCGATAACCGTGAGCCTTACAATAGTTTTGGGAATGGTTCTGCGATGCGTGTTTCTCCGTGCGCTTGGGTGATGGAAGCCACAACAGACGAGTTACCGTCCGAAGGGAAACGTCTAGCGCAACTTTCTTCAGAGGTGACGCATAACCATCCAGAAGGAGTTAAAGGAGCTATGGCCACGGCGGATGCTATCTTTATGTGCCGTTATTTCTTTGGTGGTTATGGTAGTGATAACCTTGCGGAGGTTAAAAGTCGCATCAAGGAACATATCGAGAAAGAATATGGATATGACCTTTCTAAAACGCTGGATGAAATTCGTCCTACGTATCGTTTCAATGAAACGTGTCAGGAAACGGTTCCTCAGGCCATCGTTGCCTTTCTAGAAAGTACAGATTTTGAAGATGCGATTCGAAATGCGATTTCTCTTGGTGGGGACAGCGACACTCTTGCTGCAATCACAGGAAGTATCGCAGAGGCAGCTTATGGAATTCCTGAGTGGATTCAGGACAAGGCCTATAGCTATCTCGATGAGCCGTTAAAAGAGGTGCTTAGACGATGGGAAGAATTCGTAGTAATCAAATAATCGTATATATAGGTGTATGTCCACACGTTGACGGGACATGCTGATTGATGTTACTGTCGTAGATTTGAAGGGTGGAGGTGATGGTTTGGCGGAAAATAGACCTAGTTTTAAAGAAATCAAATCGTTTGAAGAATTTAACCAATACTATTGGTATCGAGAGGAACTTTCCCAAATTTGTAAGTCTCTTGGTTTAGAGTACAGAGGTACGAAGAAAGAATTAGTTTATATAATTGAACAGTATTTTCAGGGAAATAAAATAGAGAAATCTTTGAAGAAAAGCCGTAAAAGTCAATCCGAAGTAATCACTTTAGAGACTCCGCTTCTGAACTGCGGGTTTTCTTTTAACCAGAAGTTTAGAGATTATTTTTCAGCGGTAACAGGGGTTAGTCCGTTTAAATTTAATGCGGATATGGCAACCGCTTGGCGAAAAGTAAAAAGGGATAATGATCTACAATTTACGATTCAAGATATGATTAAAATTTATTATGGAGAGTCAGATTACGCCAAATATGATCATTCGGCTTGTCAGTGGAATCAATTTTTAAAAGACTTTTGTTCAGATGAAAGTAGCCATCAGTATGCGAACAAGCTAACCGTTGCAGCGATCCTTTGGAGGGAAGTTCGAGATTCAGAAGATGAAAAAGTTTATTCCAAACAACTTCTGAAAGAACATAGCCATAAAATAGAGGAGTATCGTAAATAAGCAACTACTCTTTCTTCTATCTGATCCGTTGTTGCGAAAGCCTCTACGTACCTTTTAAAGGATTATAGATAGGCTTCCTCATGAAGGCAGGTCTACTGGATGTACATCGTGAGCGCTTGTTTCATGATAATTGACGGCAACATAATAATGTTTAGAACGAAAAAGCTTAGGAGGGTTATCGATGGTTATATTGGAATTGTATCAAGGTGATTATCAAAAGGATTTAGTTGCGTTTGATTCTTTAGAAGATGGGAGAGCTTTTGTAGCGCAAATCCCGGGATATACTTTAGAAACAGAAGATGGGTTTGAAGTGGAGTATGTAAATCCTAAACACTTGCCGGATTATATGGAAATTATCTTCAACGGCAACATTGTCCCTTTATCTAGATTTTCGTTTAATGCTGAGGAAAATGTGGACATTATTTGGAAAGAGATTTCGAATCTATCGGTTAAAAACGATAAAATGATCGAAGGAGCTACAAAAATCGATGCGTATGTCATCAATAACGATGAAGTAAAAGCCTATGTCGAAGCCAGAGAAGCAAACTTCCGCAAGTCCAAAGACTTCTTAGAACGCAACGGATATGAAGTCGACAGAAGCTTTTTCGGAAGTGAAGACGGCGAAGCGATTCTCTACAGAAAACGCG
>CALJSD010000050.1 GCA_937976325.1 uncultured Carnobacterium sp. | reverse complement strand
AAGGTGTTACAGTAATTGTTGCACACACGTTTGATTTCTTGAATAATTCGTGAGATGCTGCTGCTTCTGGTACACGACCAATTGTTGATGGTGAGATCACACATTCAACTGGTTGTCCATCAGGATATTTCAATGTAGACTCGATTAAAGCAGCTACACTCTTCGCCATATTCATTGTTTGAACTTCTAACGATTCGCGAACTCCTTGGCGACGACCGTCAATAGTTGGGCGAATTCCAATACGTGGATGTTGAATCATTTTTATTCCTCCTATTTTCTACACTTCACGAACAGTTCCGTCAGGATTGTATTTCTTGTATCCTGGGTGACGTCCTGTTACTTTGTAGTTTTCGCGCATCTTGAACATTTGCTCTAATTTTTCTCTTGAGATTTCTTCTTCTTCAATGCCTTTTGTTAGTAATAACATTCTTCCGTGGAATGTTGATTTAGCCACGAGTTCTAATGTTTCCATTCTGTAGTAAGCTGTAATCACATCACTACCCACTGTTAATGCACCATGATTTTCAAGTAACATCACGTCGTGTTCTTGTAAGTATGGTGTAATTGCATCTGGAACTTCCATTGTTGAAGGAACCCCGAATGGTGTAATTGGGATTGAACCGATAACAATCGCACTTTCAATTAGTGAATAAGTATCTAATGGAATATGTGCTAATGTGAATCCAGTTGCAATTGGTGGATGAGCGTGAACAACAGCTCTCACATCGTCGCGTTCTTCATAGCAGCGAATATGCATTTTAATTTCGCTTGAAGGACGGAAACCTTCGTTGGCTTCAATCACTTCTCCTTTCATATTTAATTTAACGAGTTTTTCAGGAGTGATAAAACTCTTACTGATACCTGTTGGTGTTGCGATGATGGTATCCTCATCAATACGAACTGAAACGTTTCCGTCATTAGCAGCAACCCATCCTAGTTGCCACATTTTATGACACACGTCACAAATTTGTTCGCGTACTACTTGTTCATCAAAAGTCATAGTATCATCCCTTTCTGGTTCTATAATATCAACGTAAGAAAGCGGATACAATACGTGGAAACACTATTGAACAACCTTCAGGAATTGTGCTATAATTTGTTCAGAAATGTTCAAAAACGTTCACTAGGGGGTTTTATTATGGTATGCTTCGAGCGAATGTCTCGTATTATGGACATTCTCGCGAAAAGGAAGATTATCTCAACCTTCCAATTGGAAGCGTTGATGTATTGCTCCACCTCTACATTGAGGCGTGACCTGATTAAACTGGAAAAAGAAGGAAAGATCATTCGATCTCATGGCGAAGTTCGACTTGTTACTACAAACAATATTGAATACGCTTACGACAGCAGAAGTCATGAAGAAACTCAAGGGAAACAACAAATAGCGGAAACGGCCTCCACTTTCTTAACGGATAACCAATCGATTTTTATCGACAGTTCATCCACGTGTGCCGCACTCGCACCTCACTTAGGAACACTTCAAAATTTACGTGTCATTACAAACGGGATTGAAATCGCACGTAGGTTGAACAATTATGAAAACATTACCTTGTTCTTTTGCGGAGGACATATCGGCTATGGAACAAACTCGGCTTTGGGAGATTTTGCGACGAGTTTTATCAATAACTTCCATGCAGATATTTGTTTTATGAGTTGCCGTGGTCTCGACCGCTTTGCTGCTTACGAGGCCAATCACAGTCAGGCACTCTTTAAACAACAGATGATTGCGAATTCCGATGTGGCCGTACTACTTGCGGACCACTCGAAATTCAATACAAGTCATTACTTTAAACTATCGAATTATAACGCGATTGATTGTATCGTGACCAATCAAGCTCCTGTCGAATCATTCCAAGATACGGTAGGCGCTCAATGCGAAATTCTTTGGTAGAAATATAGAACAAAGAAAAAGTACATGAAGTTATTTGAACATTTTGAAAAAGAACTAGCTCTATGTTGAGTTAGTCCTATCGTTTTTATCTTTGTTCCTATTAAATAGAAAAAACGCGCTACAGTTGTAGCGCGTTTTTATTTACAATGATTATGCTTTTAATTCTGCTGTTAAGCTTTCTAATTGGTCTACTAAATGTCCAACGTAAGCAATCGCTTGTTTCAATGGTTCATCTGTTGAAACATCGCAACCTGCATGAATTGCTAAGTCTTTGGCAGACATGCTTCCACCTTTAGATAAAGTATCTAACCACACTTTAGCGTGTTCAGGATTTTCTTCGATTTGGTTCGCAATTGCAGTACCAATTGTTAGACCTGCTGAATACGTATATGGATATAACCCCATGTAGTAGTGTGGTTGACGCATCCATGTCAACTCTGCCCCTTCGTTTACAACAAGGCTGTCTCCGAAGAATTCTTGCATCACTTCTTTTTTCACATTTGATAAGACATCCGCATTTAACATTTCGTTGTTATCAATCATCTTGTAAATACGATCTTGGTACACGGCTTCCATGTAGTGAGTAACCATGTTGTGGAAATACGTACGGCTAATCATATTACTGATAACCCAACGTTTGAAACGAGCATCTGTACTTGTTTTAAGTAAGTAATTTGAGACGATCACTTCATTACATGTTGAAGGAGCTTCAACGAAGTATAATGAACATTCATTGTTTAAAATCGATTGATGTTTCCCTGTTGACATGAAGTGGTATGCATGCCCTAATTCGTGCGCTAACACGAACACTTCGTTCATTTTACCTGTCCATGATAATAGGATAAATCCAGCAACGTTAGGAACAGTCGCACAGAATCCACCAGTGCTCTTACCAATGTTTTGTGGGAAGTCTGTCCAGCGTTTGTCATAACTTTCATCAATCATCGCTTTGTAGTCTTCGCCAAGAATGCCTAAAGCTTTCTTCAAGTACTCACGAGATTCTTCAATCGTCATATCTACTTCGAATTCTGGATCTAAGTTGATTTTGGCATCCATGAATTGCATATCAGAAATGCCGTGTTCTTTCGCTAATAATTTAATGTAGCGTTGCATATGAGGCGCTAAGTCTGTCATCAGCATACGAATTTGACGGTCGTATAATTCACGGTCTCCATCTTGTTCGTCTAATAAGTAGTCAATCACGCTGTCATAACCGCGCATTGTTGCCATCATTTTTTCTTTCTTCAATTGAGAAATGTATTCATTGGCAACTGTATTTTTATATGCGTTTAATGTCTTGTAGAAGCTCTTAGCCGCAGCACGACGAACTTCTTTATCAGGGTCCATTTCGTGTAAGTTTTCGTATAATACGAAGCTATTTTCAAGTGTCTTGCCGTTTGCTTCAAATGACTCAAATTGCATATCTTCGTGTTTTGTTACTTCATATAATTGATAGAAACTTGGTAAGCTACTTAAGTTTGATAATACTTGTTCTGCATCTTTTGAGAGCGTATGTTTCTTTTGACGAATCACTTTTTCAACAAAGTATGCTAAGTCCGTTCTCTTCTCTGCTACGAATTGGTTTAAGAAGACTTCGTCTAATGAAATCAATTCTGTCATCACAAAGCTCATGTTTTCCGCATATGATACGCTGACTGCTTCGAATGCTGTGGCGTTTTCCACTACTTTTGGATTCAAGCGGTCAACCGTCATTGGAAGTTCTGCATAATGAGAAGCGCGGTATACTGCTAATTCAATCGCTTCATACTTGCGAATCGCTTCATCTAATACTTCTAAATCACCTAATTTGTTTTCGTATTTTTCTTTGAAAGCTTTCATTTCTTTCTTTAAGTTGTCCAACTCTGCATAAAATGCTTCGTCGCTTGGATAAAGTAAAGTCATATCCCATGTAATAGAAGGATCTACTTCACTTCTTGGTACTAATTTAATTTCAGCCATAAAAGTCACTCCTTTTCGATAGTATCCATTATACACAATCTCCGGTTCGTTTGCTATACTAGGAATATTGAAAAACGAAAGAAGGTGCCACGGTGCAAGTTATTCATAAACAGTCGAATTCCCCTCTTGTGATTTCAATTCCGCATAGTGGAACGAACATCCCACAAGACATTGCCCCGCTTTGTAATCTAGGAGCTAAGCGTGAACATACGGACTGGGCTCTTCCAGAACTTGTGGCCCCACTTTCCGAGACGACTCTAGTAGCTACCGTTTCTCGCTATATTGTAGACGTGAATCGTTTTAAACCACGCGCAGGGAAAGCAACACAGCCCATTATTCCACGAATTGATGAAGTAGCCCATCAGCTATTTAACAACTATCCTTCTAAGCAAAAACAAGCGGATTGGTTGGATCAGTATTACACGCCTTACTACCTTCATTTAGAAAATCTACTGAAAGAAAAGTTAGAACAGCATGAAAGAGTGTTGCTAGTCGATTTACATAGTTATGATGACAAGCTTTTTGGGGCAAGCGACATTATTTTAGGAACTCGCAAGAACCAGACTTTAAGTCAAGACACCTTGAAACGACTCCAACTTCTATTTCATGAAGAAGGCTTACCCACTCAAGTAGATACTCCTTTTTCAGGCGGCAATATTATTGCGACCTTTGGGAAGTGCCCACGAATTGAAGCCGTTCAAATCGAAGTGCCCTATTCGCTTTATTTAGAAGATCACTCACTTCATCCAGAACGAGCTACTACTTTACAAACGAAATTCCAAACGATTTTTCAAAAAATTAAAATGTATCATTTTTGATACGTATCAAAAATGATACATTTCATTCTTTACAAAAAACCACCTTGAACGATTCAGCCGTCCAAGGTGGTTTGCTTTATTAGTTATTTGATTCTTCTTGCAATTGTTTGATTTGCTCTTCCAATTGCTGAATGCGTGTTTCTTGCGCATTGAGTTGCTCTTGCATATGTGTAATCTGATCTTTGTAATTTTCGAGTGGTGCCTTCGTTGATTTCGCGAAACTACGATAAACGAATACGGCCACAAATAGAATCACACCGGTTAGGATGATAAAC
This sequence comes from uncultured Carnobacterium sp., assembly GCA_937976325.1. Lineage (GTDB taxonomy): Bacteria > Bacillota > Bacilli > Lactobacillales > Aerococcaceae > Granulicatella. The sequence goes on along the minus strand of CALJSD010000050.1, from coordinate 8,498 downwards.
ACCCATGCTTGGTTTCTTCTCAAATATCGATTAAAACTTCTTTGTAATTCATTTCCTTGTTCGCTCATCTGTATCACCTCTTATTTTCACAGTATACCATTTATTACAAAATAACTCTAGGAAGCCGTCACAAGATGCGTCATCTCTTCTGTCATCTTCCCAACCATTCCTTCATCACAGACAACAATCAGAATATCTCCGCTACGCAACACCGTATCTCCGTGAGCAATAATTTCCTTTGCTCCACGTCGAATGGTCGCAATGATGATTTGTTGTGGCCACTGAATGTCACGAATCGCTTTTTCAACAAGCGGACTATCCACCATAATTGGCACTTCAAAGGTTGTGCGCTCTCCTTTTGTATCCGTTGAATGTTCTTTGTCTAAACGTTCTGCTAACACTTCATAAATTGGATCCATCTTCAAGAAGTCAGCCACGATATACGCTACTAATGTACAAATTCCAAGCGGCATCAATTGGTTCAAGCCACCTACCATCTCCGTCACGAGGAGTAAGGCTGTTAGTGGCGCTTTCCCGATTGCTGCAAAATATCCTGCCATGGCAAAGAAAACAAAGCTAACGCGTACGCTTGGATCTACACCTAAAAATTCAATCAGAAATTCTGCATAGGCTAACCCAAGAAGCGCTCCAAGAGAGAGGATTGGTAAGAAGATTCCACCAGGAAGTCCTGTCCCATACGAAATCATTGAGTAGACAAATCGAATCATAAAAAGACCCACTAAAAATTGAACGGTATGATTTTCTTTAACGAGTGCTAATACTAACTCGCCCCCACCACCTAACACATGCGGATTCCACATTCCAAGAGGAATAATCAACATAAAGGCAATGAGGCAGTAATAATACGGAGCCACTTTCGGGAAAAGCGTCTTATAAATTTTTGGCAAAGCCAATGTGATACGATGATACGCTAGTCCAAAAATCGCAAGCACAATCCCAAGAAGGACAACGTACCCATAATATTCCATCGGGAAGCGTTGGTCGTTTCCTAGATTTAATGATGGATGAACTCCAAATACATTTAATGAAATGAAGTTCGAAATAATCGCGGCTGTTAAAGTTGTGACCGCAACAAGCGGACTAAAAGTATGATGAACTTCTTCCAGTACAAACATAAGCCCTGCAATTGGCGCGTTAAAGGCTGCAGCAAGGCCGGCCCCCGCGCCACTGGAAATAAATACATTCTTTTGCACACGGTTTGCCTTAAAGGTCTCTGCCACCCCTTGACCAATGGACGCTCCTAATTGAATCGAAGGACCTTCACGTCCAAGCAAGAGTCCTGAACCAATAGCAATCCCACCAGCGATAAATTTCTTCCAGCAGACAGACCACCAATTCATGTCCATCTTTCCTTGAAGCTGCAATTCCACTTGCGGAATCCCACTTCCTTTAATATCAGGCTCGCTCTTGACGATTTGGCCTAAAATAACTCCCATTACAAGACTAAACAGAATCCACACTGGAATCCATTGCGGTTGCTCTCTTAAAAATGTATAAACGATAACGATTTGGCTTAATATGAAACCAATCATATATCGAAATAAACTAACTGCACTTCCTGCAAGAAGACCAATCAAGGCACCGATAACGATATAACCAGATTTGCGGTATCTTCTTGGGTTTAAGTTGCTCAGAAACTCCACTTACACTCATCCTTTACGATTTATTCTCTTTCATTATATCAAAGTCTGCCCATAAAAAAAGGAAGAAATGAAAATTCTTTCACTTCTTCCATGATTTTATTCACCTTGTAAGTCTGCTTCATCAAGAGCATTCATTAATCGGAATAATTCTTCCTCTGTTAATGCTGCTTTTTCCTCTTTTGCAAAATCGCGGACGATTTCACCACGATGCATGACAATGAGTCGGTTTCCAAAATGAATCGCGTCAGATAAATTGTGTGTAATCATCAGCGCGGTTAAGTTTTTTTCTTCGATGGTTTCTTGTGTTTTCTGCATAATCTTGCGCTGTGTTTTCGGGTCAAGCGCTGCTGTATGTTCGTCTAACAGTAATAGTTGTGGAGCGTTCATCGTTGCCATGAGGAGTGAAATGGCTTGACGTTGTCCTCCTGATAATAGTCCGATTTCTGTATGAAGACGGTCTTCTAAGCCAAGTCCTAGGGGGGCTAGTAAGGCCTCGAATTGTTGCAATTCTTCTTTAGAAGACGTTTTAAAGAGGCTACGCTTTTGACCTCTACGATTTGCTAAAGCTAAGTTTTCAGCCACGGTCATACGAGGTGCTGTTCCTTGCATTGGGTCTTGGAAGACACGGCTAATATAGGCCGCACGTTCAAAATCTGCAATCTGTTCAATTTGATGGCCACCAAACGAGATTGTTCCTTCGTCTAAAGCAAAGTTACCAGCAATCGCGTTTAAGAAAGTTGATTTTCCAGCCCCATTTCCGCCGACAATCGTAATGAAGTCTCCTTCTTGAATCGATAAGCTGACTTTTTTTAGTGCCTTATGCTCACGTGAAGTTCCAGGGAAAAATGTTTTGGATAAGTGTTGAATTTCAATACTCATTTAGTTTTCCCCCTTTCTATGACGTGTGCTTTTTTGCTGAATCCAGCTCTTTATTTGCGGCACTGTTAAACAGAAGGCAATCAGTGCTGCTGAGATGAGTTTGAAGTCATTTGCTTGGAAGACATTGAGTAACAACACAAGCATTAATAGTAAACGGTAAATAATTGATCCGTAAAGGATGCAGACAAGACGTCCAACGAATGATTCGTCGGCGAAAATCACTTCACCAATGATAATCGCAGCAAGCGCGATTACAATCGTTCCAAGACCTGAGTTCACATCTGCGTATCCATTATTTTGCGCTAAAATTGCTCCTGCTAAGGCGATGAGCGCATTTGAGAGCATCAAGCCAAACACGGTCATCTTACGCGTGTTAATTCCAAGCGCGCGAGCCATCTTTTCGTTGTCCCCTGTCGCAATCAGTGCTTGTCCAAATTCTGTTCTGAAGAAGCAATACATCAAGAAGATTAAAAATCCAATGATGATAAGCCCCATGATAATGATGTCAAAATACTTTGGTAAGCCTAGTTTTGAAAAGACACTAAAAATCGTATCTTGTCCAAGAAGCGTGATATTGGCTTTCCCCATCACACGTAGGTTAATGGATAAGAGAGACGTCATTGTTAAAATCCCTGCTAATAAACTTGGAATTTTACAAACCGTCATAAGGAACGCTGTCACGCCCCCAGCAAGCGCTCCGGCAATCATAGCCACCAGCGTTGCTAAGAATGGGTTGACTCCTTGTTGAATCAAAATCACACAAGTCGCAGCACCGAGAGGAAAGCTCCCCTCAGTCGTCATATCTGCAATATTTAAAATTCGAAAACTAATGAATAACCCTAGAGATAATACTCCCCATAGTATCCCTTGAGAAATCGAAGAAACCACTAAATCCATTTCGAAAAAAATCCTCCTCTGAAACGATCAATATGACGTTTAAGTCATATTGTGTATGAACCATCCTCTCCTAGAGTTGTTATCATATCAACGTTTCTAAACTATCTTATTTATTTGTTGGTGTTACTTTTTGTGCATCTTTTAAGATACTTTCTGGAATTGTAATGCCTAATTTTTTCGCTTTTTCTTCGTTAACATATACAACACCTTTGTTTGCTAATGTGATTGGTGTATCGGCTGGGTTAGCACCTTTTAGAACTTTTACAACTACTTTAGCTGTTTCTACACCGATTTGGTATTGGTCAACACCTACACCTAATACTCCACCGTCAGCAACCATTGTATCAGCTGAAGGGAATACTGGCACCTTAACTGCATCTGTTACTTGAGTTACTGTTGCCATTGCACTTGCGATTGTGTTATCGATTGGAACGAAGATGGCATCTACTTGGCTTGCTAAGCTTTCAGTTACTTGTTGAATATCGTTTGTGTTTGCAATCGTTGAAACTTTAACTTCTAAGCCTAATTCTTTAGCGTATTTTTCAGCTTCTTCGGCTTGTTTTACAGAGTTATCTTCGCTTGAAGTGTAAAGGATACCGACTTTCTTCATGTTAGAAAGTACTTGTTTCATAATTTCTAATTGTTGTTTGATTGGTGTACGGTCACTAACACCAGTGATGTTGTTTCCTGGTTTTGATTCACTTGCGATTAAACCAGCTTCTACTGGATAAGTAATCCCACCCATGATAATTGGTGTTTCTTTTGTATTGTTCGCTAACGCTAATGTTGCAGGAGTTGTAATCCCTACTAAAATGTTGTTTCCACCTGAAACTAATTTTTCAGACATGCTTGCTAAGTTACTTTGGTCACCTTGTGCGTTTTGAAGGTCGATTTCTAAGTTTTTACCCACTTCGTATCCTTCGTTCTTCAATTCGTCTTGTAATCCTTTATAAATAGCATCTAAGGCTGGGTGGCTAAGTAATTGTAATACCCCAATTTTAACGGTTTCTGTTTGCGTTGAAGCTGTGTTATTTGCGTTTGTTTCTTTATTTTTATCTCCTGATTGATTGAAGAATAATGCTCCAATGACTACTAATACTAATAATGCTCCGAATAAATAAATGCTTTTGTTCTTTTTCATGATGAATTCCTCCAAAAATTAAATAAGTTGTCGCAAACTCTATTAAAAAAGAGACTACGTATTTCACTACGAGTCTCTCTTACAAATAGAAAGACCACGTCAGCTCTAGTCTATAGATCTACGTGGTCGAGTTTGCTTTATAATTGAAATCCACATAGATACAAGTTCACGTCAATGAAGGTTGTATCTATATGTACAAAAGTACGTTAAGAACAACCTGTATCTAGTGGCTTTGCCAACGCGTATTTAATTCTAATACGATACTTAAGTGTGCCATGTTCTTAACTCCTTTTCTAGTGATGTGTTCATTATGAACTCATTTGTCTTTAATGTCAACTACTTTTTTTCAAAAAAAATTGTTTTTTCAGTGTGTATTTTCATTTTCATAGAATACTTAAATTTACAATTTCTTTTATCCCTACTCTTTTCTTGAACGGAAGGGAATTCGCTTTATTATCACTAAGTGATTATCATAATCTCCACAAACCTGAGAAATCGTAAGCGGTATTTTTTAGTTTTGATGTCCTTTGAGCTCTCGCTATGCAACCTAGTCTTCATCCTTAATATCAATATCTTCAGGAATTGGTTCATCCAAGTACTTTTGATATTCTTCCAAAAGACGCTCGCGTTGTTTTAAGAAGAAGTCGAACTGCGCACTATTTAACAGTAACTCGCCATCCACTTCCACCGTCTTCACTTGTTTTGTTTGGATTAAATGCATGAGATATCCTAAGTCTATTTCCAGATTCTCTGCAGTTTGTTGTACGGTATAATACATCCTTTTCCTCCAATAAAAAAGCTACCCTAAACAAATGGTCTAAGGTAGCTAACATTTATCATTATGCTAAAGCGTCAACTAGGCTTTGTGCGAAAGCTTGGATATGTTCGATATCTTCTGCTTCAGCGTTTAAGTCTACTAAGACATTTTCAGCACCTTTTTTGGCACCTGTTTTTGCAAATTGCGCATCAAAATCTAATACTGATTGGCAGAACTTATCATAGAAAGTATCTCCTGAACCAAGCGCTCCGTATACTTTTCCTGTTAAATCCTCTTCCTCTAATTCTTCATAGAAGTCTACGATTTCATCAGGTAAGTCGCCATCTGTTCCGTAAGTATAAGTTGCGACAACATTAATATCATAATTATGGAATTCGCTTGCTTGCGCTGAAGTACATTCTTTCATGTCCACTTCCACGCCACGCTCTTCTAATGCTTCTGCTAAAATATCTGCAATCTCTTCTGTATTTCCTGTTAAACTAGCATATACGATCAATGCTGTTGCCATAATACCACTCTCTTTCTCATTCAATAAGAAGATTATAACAAATCCACCAAACGCCGTCTATTGTTTCTGACAAAAAATATAGGAGAGTCTACACCAAACTCCCCTGCACTTTCATTCTTAAAAAGCTATGTAAAATCTGTGAGCAGCACTCATTACATCTTGGCACCGCTCCATTTCACGAAGGCGGATACGTAGTAAATCAATTCTTGGGCCTTACGGATTTTATCATTATCATCCGTAATGATTTCAAAAAACTGTGAGGAGCACACATTACCTCTCTGCACCGTTCCATTTCACGAAGGTGGATACGAAGTAAATCAATTCTTGGACCTTACGGATTTTATCATCACCATAATAGGGAATAATATTCAATGCGAATTAGAGGGAGTGGAAACTCGTTTCCTACTCCCTCTTTGAGGCTTGAAAGATGAGAGACGAAGGCTCGAATCGGTATCCTATTATGGTAATGATAATAAACATCCGTAAGGATGACCAAGAATTGATTACCATCACTATCCACCGAGTTTTTTAGGTATACTTTATCTGTTGCACCCCATTTTCAAAAGCATTACTATAATAAACGAATTTTATTTTTAGGAGATGACAACTTTGCCATTAACTGCAACAGAGCGCCTCAAGCAAGCCGAACGTGGCGCCATCTTAAGTATCGGCACATACATCTTTTTATCTGTAGCAAAACTCATCGTCGGAAAGCTCTTTAACTCAGAGGCACTCTTCGCCGATGGTTGGAATAACTTCACAGACGTAATTTCATCGATTCTTGTACTTGTAGGATTACGCGTATCGCAAAAGCCAAGTGATGAAAACCACCCCTACGGACACTGGAAATTCGAAACGATTGCCAGCCTTGCGACTTCATTTATCATGTTTTTCATTGGGATTGAAGTTGTCAGAAACGCCTTCCAAGCATTCTTCAATCCAGCCACAGAAGCCCCTTCACTGATTTCTTCTATCGTCGGATTTTTCTCAGGGGTGATTATGATTGGCGTGTACTTCTATAATAAGAATCTAGCAGCACGCATTCAGTCACTTGGACTAAAGGCAACCGCAAAAGATAACTTAAGCGATGCGATGACCAGTTTCTTGACTGCAGTCGCAGTTTTATTTGCCGCTCTTGGACTTCACTGGCTCGATAATATCATGGCTTTCGTAGTTGGTCTTCTAATCATTCGCACAGCAGTCGAAGTATTTATCGAAAGTGCGTTTCAACTGACAGATGGTTTCGACCAAACGGAATTGGATAAATACATTCCTGTTATCTTACGACATCCCGAAGTGAAAGATATTCGTGAAATTAAAGCGCGTCGATACGGATCAAATGTGTATATTGACTTAACGGTTTGTATGGATAAAGACCTATCCGTCTATAAGAGTCATCAAATCACTGAATTTATTGAAAAAGAACTTTATGATGAATTCGCTATTTCATTTATCGATATTCACGTAGAACCTTATCAATTCTAAATAAAAATCCCAATCACTGTGTTAGTGATTGGGATTTTCTGTTATTTAATCGTATTAAAGTTTAAGTTGAAGGCTTGCTTCACACTATCACTGACTTCTCCAACTGGAGTTTTCGATACAAATTTTCCTTTGATGCAATAACGGTTTGACGCATTATAGTCATCACAAGTAATGAGCGTAATCTCTGTCACACCAGGTTGGTCGTTGATCACTTCTACTCGTGTTGGTGCAATCAATTCGACAGAAGTTGTTTCATATTCATAAACGTACTCTAAATCCGTCGTATAAATTTTCTCTCCGACTTTAAGGTTCACAAGCGGTGAGAATAACAATGTCATATCGCCAAAGTAGTTATGGCTGGCAAGAGCGTAGTTTCCTTCACCCATCTTTTGAGTAGGTTTCATCGTTCCAGCACCTGATAATAACACTTCGTTGGCCAACCCTTTATAGATTGGTAAGTTTAACTTCACGCTCGGAATCGCAATTTGTCCAAGTGTTAAGAACTTCCCTTTGTCGAAATTCGCTTTTAATACTTTGTCTAAATCAATCGCTTCTACTTTCGAGAAATCAAACTCTGCTTCCTCCGCCTCGTTGGCTTTCACTTCGGCTAAAGTGATATTTGAAGCAGCTTCAATTTGTTGAGTTTGCAAACGAGAAAGTAAGAACGTACGAATCGGACCAGCCGCAAATAATAACCCTGCAATAATAAATAAAATCGTTGCTAGGAAAATACGCCAGTTAAATTTCTTCTTTGGCTTCTTCGGTGTTTGTGGGTTTACCCATCTTCAATAAATCGGCAAATATTCCTTTGCGCTTGCTTCTCAGCCCCGCAAATTCATTGATCACCGCTTCCGCCTCTGAAACACCGGCTTCAGCCGCTTCAATTTGGGCAGTCAGTTCACTGCATTTATCCTCTTCCTCTTTAAGTAATTTTTGACGGGTTGCAAAAACTGTTTTTACATATTCAATGTTCATATCTAAAGCTCCTGATTTAATTGATTAATACAAACCGTCCACGTTTCACGGTTTCGCCGAATTGGTTTGTTACTTCTTCCATCACGGTAATGATTTCATGCCCCGCTCTGCGAAGCACCATAATGCGTGTGTTGTAGCTAAGTATGCCCATCTGTGAAAGCTCCCATGACG
>CALJSD010000049.1 GCA_937976325.1 uncultured Carnobacterium sp. | reverse complement strand
TGCAAAGTTAGATACTGCGATTGGAAGTGTTTGAATCGCATTCCCTTTACCTAATAATAATAGTGGTAATAAGAAGTCGTTCCAAATCCAAATACCATTTAAGATTAAAATTGTTACATAGATTGGTTTTAAAATTGGTAATACAACATAGAAGAATGTTTGCATTTTATTACATCCATCTAATTCAGCAGCTTCTTCGATTTCAAGTGGAACACCTTTAATGAAGCCGTGGAACATGAATACAGATAGAGACATCCCAAATCCAGTGTAAGCAAAGATGATACCAGGATAAGTACGTAATAAGCTAAATCCGAATAAAGGATTTGTAATTGTATCACTTAAAATTTTGAACCAAGTTACTAATGGATACATTACAACTTGGAAAGGAATTACCATTGATGCTACAAAGATAAAGAATACAACAGTTGATAGTTTAGAACGGTAACGAACTAATCCCCAAGCAGCTAATGCTGAGAATAATGTAATCGTTACTAATGAAATCACTGTAATAATTGTTGAAGCAAAAAATGATGATGGGTATTTAATGGAAGGATTATTCCAAATTGTTACCGCATTTGTCCATAGTTGACCGAAACTTGCAGGCCATGATAATGGGCTTGCTAAGATTTCAGCAGAGCTTTTAGCTGAGTTGATCACTAATAAAAAGATTGGACTTAAGAATAATAGGAATAAAACAACCCCAAAAATTTCTAAAAGTAATAAGCCAAGTTTTTGGTTTTTCATTATAAGTCAATCTCCTTCCGTTTAGTGATTGTTGTTTGAACAACACTAATAACTACTAAGATGAAGAATAAAATAACTGCACGAGCTTGACCTTGTGCCATTAAGTTATCTCCAGAGGCAGTGTTATAAATGTTCATTGTAATAAACTCTGTACTTTGGATAGCTTTATCATGCCATAATAGAGATGGTCCGCCACCAGTAAGTGAGAAGTTTACATCGAAAATTTTAAATGAGTTTGTAATGGTTAAGAATAGTGATACCGTAAACGCAGGCATTACCATTGGAATAATAATATGTTTTAATCTTTGGAAAGCATTTGCTCCATCAAGAGAAGCAGATTCTACTAAACTTGAAGGTACATTTTGTAATGCAGCAAAGTAAATCATCATAATATAACCAGCATATTGCCATGTGTTCGTAATAATTAGGGCTAGTACGGCTAATTTAACGTCTCCTAAAAATAGATTTTCTACTAAGAATTGACTACCAATAGCTGAACCTAAAGCAGGGAATACTGAGTTATAAATGAATTGCCAGATATACCCTAATACAAGTCCCCCGATAAGGTTAGGAATAAAGAATCCAGCTCTGAAAATTTCACTTAATTTAATTTTACTAGATACTAGTAAAGCTAAACCGAATGATACAAAGTTTACAACGACTACGTTAAATAATGCGAAAATTACAGTAATCATTAATGAATATTGGAAACGAGTATCAGCAAAGCTGTCTGTAAAGTTTTTTAATCCAACAAAGTTAATTTTAGTTTGAGTAACACTCTTCCAGTCTGTTAGGGAATAGTAGAAACCTAAGAAGAAAGGTACAATAATTACGAGTGCAAAAATGATAAATGCCGGTAGCACAAGCCAGTAAAACGTACGTCTTGCGCGATCGTCACGACTAAGAGCTTTTTTATTCTTAGACATGTTAGGGTTCCTCCTTTTATGTATTGCTGAGGTATTAATAACAGCAAACCCACAACGACCGTTGTAAGTAGTTGTGGGCCTGTGTTACATACTTAATTGTTATTTTTGAAGTAAGCTTGGTACTTCTTTGATTTGATTTGTGATCAATTCTTGGAATTTAGCTTTGTCGATTGAACCTTGAGCGTATTGTCCATAGATTGGTCCTAATTTACCCATTAAGAAGTTGTCAGGCATGAAGTATGGGTTATCAAATGAGTAAACTGGTTTTTTAGCAGCAACCCATTCAGCTAAGAATTTAGATAATGGAGCGCTAGGCATTTCTTTAGAAGTAGAGAATGCTGAAATCATGTTAGCTTTGTTTACTGTGTAATCTTGACCTTCTTTAGTATCAACTAAGTCAGAGAAGAATTTGTTGATTGAATCTAAAGCTTTAGTGTCTTTGTTAACTACATAGTAAGATGGAGCACCGATGAATAATCCATCAGCATTTTTGTCTTTTCCTAAAGTTTGATAAGGAATGAATCCCATTTCGAATTTAGCGTTTAATTGTTTTAAGTTAGGGTCTTTCCAGTTACCTTGGTGTAAGAATGCTGCTTTACCACTAGCAAATGCAGAGTCCATATCTTCTTGAGTACCAACTGTTAATAATTTTTTCTCAGTATGTTTGAATAATAATTCAACCCAGTTAGCGTAGTTGTCTAAACGAGTTTTGTCCATTTCGCCTTTAAGAACTTGGTTAACTACTGTACGGTCGCCGTTTGGAAGACCAGAACTTAAGTAAGCACCGAAGTCGTGGATACCCATGATCCAAGTTTCGCCTTCTTTAGTTGCAGTAGCAACAACAGTAGATAATCCTAACTCAGATTTTTTGCTTTCTAATGTGTCCATTGCTTTTTGAACAGCTTCAAATGAAGTTAGAGTAGATGGGTCGATACCAGCTTTAGTTAAGATGTCTTTGTTGTAAGCTAATCCGTATCCTTCTACAGATACTGGGAATCCGTATACGTCGTTTCCTTGTTTGAATTCGAATTCTGTTTTATCAATCCAGTCACCTTTTAATGGTTGGATGCTGTCTTTCCACAAATCATAACCAGCTTGTCCTTCGATTACGAATACGTCAGGAGCTGTACCAGCTGTGAATTCTGTTTTTAATTGGTCAGAGATTTTACATGAACCAGAACATGTTTTGATGTTAACTGTTACTCCGTTTTTATCTCCCCATTCTTTAGCATAAGCTGTTAAAGCTTCTTGAATTTCACTCTTGTTACTATATAAAGTGAATTCTTTTTTGCTCTCAGAGCTTCCTCCGTTAGAAGAGTCTTGTTTTGCTCCACATCCAGCTAATGCTAAACCAGCTAAACCAAGAGCTAATGATTTTGTAAACCATTTGTTTGCCATAATATTTTCCTCCTTAAAATTCGTTATAGATTACGCAAACGATTTCTTAACTGAACTCAGTATACCGCTTTCATGAAACGTTTGCAAGTATTTTTATCAAAAAATTTTTTCACTTCTTAAAAATGCGGATTTAAAGCGATTTTCTTAGGTTATTAATATTTAAATCGTGCTAAAAACACGATAAAAACGCCGTTATATACAAATAGAATAAAATAGTTGAAAAATATTACTTGAGTTATTAAACAAAATATTCTAATATTAAGGCAAACGGTTGCGCAATGTTTGCGCATTCAATGACTAGTAGAAATATCTATTATATAGAAAAGAGGGATTTATGAATGAGCAAAAGAGAATCAGGTGTGTTAATGCATATCTCATCATTACCAGGTAACTATGGTATTGGTTCTTTTGGAAAATCAGCATATGATTTTGTAGATTTTCTTGTTCGTACAAAACAAACCTATTGGCAAATTCTTCCATTAGGAACAACAAGTTATGGAGATTCTCCATACCAATCATTTTCTGCTTTTGCAGGAAATACGAACTTTATCGATTTCGACATTTTAATAGAAGAAGGTTTAATTGATAAAGAAGACGTCCTTACAAATTGGGGCGAAGATGAAACGACGGTTGACTACGCATTATTATATGAAAAACGTCGTCCAGTTTTAGAAAAGGCAGTAGCTGCTTTCCTTGCAAAAGGAAAAACTCCTGCATACGAGAAATTCGTAGAGGAGAAAGCAGAGTGGTTAGAACCATTTGCAGAATACATGGCGATTAAAGAATCTTTCGATATGAAACCATGGACAGCGTGGAGCGACGAAGCTATCAAACGTCGTCAACCAGCTACGTTAGCCGAGTACCGCACACGCCTTGCGGATAAGTTAGAATATCACCGTGTAACTCAATTCTTATTTGATGAACAATGGCATGCTCTTAAAAAATATGCCAATGACAACTTCATTCAAATTATCGGCGATATGCCAATTTATGTGGCAGCAGATAGCGTGGAAATGTGGGCAACACCACATTACTTCAAGACAGATGAAGAAGGAAATCCACTTTGTGTAGCTGGATGTCCTGCGGATGATTTTTCTCCGCTAGGTCAATTATGGGGGAACCCAATTTATAATTGGGAAGCAATGAAAGAAGATGGATACACTTGGTGGAGCAAACGACTACAAGCAAGTTTTGAATTGTTTGATGTCGTTCGTATCGACCACTTCAGAGGTTTCTCAGCTTACTGGGAAATCCCAGCAGAAGCAGAAAACGCAACAATCGGGAAATGGGTTAAAGGTCCTGGGTATGATTTATTTAAAGCGGTGAAAGAGCAACTCGGAGAATTGCCAATTATCGCAGAAGACTTAGGTTTCATGGATGAAGATGTCATCAACCTTCGTGAAGCTACTGGATTCCCAGGGATGAAAATCTTGGAATTCGGGTTTATGGGTGAAGATCCTAAGAGTGGAGATTTACCTCATCATTATCCTGTCAATGCGGTTGCCTATACAGGAACGCACGATAATGATACAGTATTAGGGTGGTATAAGTCGGCTACAGAAGAAACTCGAGAATTTTGTAATCGTTACTTGAACCGCCGCGACGAAGAGCCAATTAGCTTTGCGTTACTTCGCGGACTATATGGTTCTGTCAGCCGTATGACAGTTGCAACAATGCAAGATTTACTACAATTAGACGAAACAGCTCGTATGAACATTCCAAGTACACTAGGTGGGAACTGGGTATGGAGAATGACCAAAGAGCAGTTAACAGAGTCTGTAGAAGAATTCTTACTTGGGATTACTGAATTGTATGATCGTGCAAATCCGCATCATAATGTGGATGTTAAAGAGGAGTTAGTCGAGGAAGAAAAATAACCTCGCGCACACTAAAAAGGAGAGAACAATGAAAGACTTTAAACAATATGTAGAAGGAAACTTAGGCAAATCATTAAAAGACTGCTCAAAAGAAGAAGTTTACTTAGCCTTATTACAATTTACGAAAGAAAAAAGCGCAGCCTTACCGCAAAATAATGGTAAGAAAAAAGTGTATTACATTTCTGCAGAATTCTTAATCGGTAAATTATTATCAAACAACCTTATTAATTTAGGACTTTACGATGAAGTAAAAGAAGAACTAGAAGAAGCTGGACATTCATTAGCTGAAATCGAAGAAATTGAATTAGAACCATCTTTAGGAAATGGTGGTTTAGGTCGTCTAGCCGCATGTTTCCTTGATTCAATCGCAACTCTTGGATTAACAGGAGACGGCGTTGGATTAAACTACCACTATGGTTTATTCGAGCAAAAATTCAAAGATAACCAACAAGATGCAGTACCAAACGTTTGGTTAACACCTGAAAGCTGGTTAGTTCCAACTGAAACTTCTTATAAAATACCATTTGGTGACTTTACATTGACTTCAAAAATGTTTGATATCGATGTATTAGGATATGAACAATCTACTAAAAATAAATTACACTTATTTGATGTAGATTCAATCGACGAATCTTTAGTATCAAGTGATTCTATCGCATTTGATAAAACACAAATCGCTAAAAACTTAACATTATTCTTATATCCAGATGATAGTGATGAAGCAGGACACTTACTACGTATTTACCAACAATACTTCATGGTAAGTAATGGGGCTCAATTATTAATCGACGAAGCACTTGCTAAAGGAAGTAACTTACACGACTTAGCAGAATATGCAACTGTTCAAATTAACGATACGCACCCATCAATGGTCATTCCTGAATTGATTCGTTTACTTGGGGAACGTGGAATTGAATTTGATGAAGCCGTGGAAATCGTGTCTTCAATGACAGCTTATACAAACCACACAATCTTATCTGAAGCGTTAGAAAAATGGCCTTTAGCATACTTAGAAAAAGTAGTGCCACATTTAGTGCCAATTATTAAAGAGTTAGATGCTCGCGTAAAAGCAAAATATGAAGACCCATCAGTAGCCATCATTGACGAACATGGTCGTGTGCATATGGCGCATATGGATATTCACTACGGATATAGCGTAAACGGTGTTGCGGCGCTTCATACGGATATCTTAAAAGAAAGTGAATTAAAGAATTTCTACGAAATTTATCCAGAGAAGTTCAACAACAAAACAAACGGGATTACATTCCGTCGTTGGTTAATGCATGCCAACCCAGAGCTTGCTAAATTATTAGATGAAACAATCGGTACAGAGTGGAGAAAAGATGCGACTAAATTAGAAGCGTTGAAAGCTTACCGTCATGATGCGATTGTTCGCGAAAAATTAGACAAGATTAAACGTGATAATAAGAAACGTTTAAGTGTTTACCTTAAAGAAAAACAAGGTATCACAGTGAATGAAAATTCTATTTTTGATATTCAAATCAAACGTATGCACGAATACAAACGTCAACAAATGAACGCTTTATATGTGATTCATAAATACTTAGATATCAAGAGCGGAAACATTCCAGCTAGACCAATTACAATTATTTTTGGCGGTAAGGCTGCTCCTGCGTATGTCATTGCACAAGACGTGATTCATTTAATTCTTTCATTATCTGAATTAATCGCCAATGACCCAGAAGTAAGCCCATACTTACA
>CALJSD010000048.1 GCA_937976325.1 uncultured Carnobacterium sp. | reverse complement strand
GGAGCATCTTGCGCTCGATGAAGGAAAGAACACTCATCAGTCGGCATATCGCTGCTATGACCGATGCCGCACACTTCACTTCTTTCATCGTTCAACCTTCGATACAAGAACCTTTGAAAGTTGTGGTGATTCTTGGCGAATCTGCACGCGCAGACTTCATGTCAGCCTATGGCTACGAACGCCCCACAACACCTTGGTTGGACTCGATGAGTAGAAATTCAAAAGATGTTGTGCTCTTCAACGATGTTTGCAGCTCTGCATCCAACACAATACTCTCTTGTCAGCGTATTTTTACCTATTGGAATAATGCACCTGGACAACAATGGTATGACTTTCCAGACTTAACCAACACACTTGCCCATTGTGGTTACTATACGCAATGGATAACCAATCAAAAGATTTCAGATATGTATGCTGTAGAAAAATCTATAGCAAGCTCAGCTCATGATGTTCATGCTACAAACGTTGCTTTTAATTCAAATCAAAATCCATACGATGAAACATTGATCCCAGAACTTGAACGCTACGATGGTTTAAAGAATACGACAAAAAAGAACGGGCATAGTCTGACAATAATTCATTTAATGGGTAGCCATACGTTTTACAAATCTCGCTACCCTAAAACCTTTGATTACTTCAAAGCCAAGGACATGAAGGAATGTAACACGGATGATGCGAAAAGCCATAAAGCGGCTTATCTCAACTCCTTGCGCTATACAGACCATTTGCTCGAAAAGATGATAAAGCACTACTCTTCACAACGCGCGTTAGTGTTTTATTTCTCTGACCACGGCGAAATGGTGGACGAACCAGAGGAACGCGGATTCTTCGGTCACGGGGTTCGATTAAATTCACCCTCCCTCGACATCCCCTTCTTCGTCTATGCTTCACCACAACTCCGCAAGGAGCATCCCGAACTCTGGGAGCGTATCAAGAAAGCGCAGTTTCGTCCCATCTCCACAGCATGGTTCACCAACTCCCTCACAAGTTTGCTAGGTATTCACACTAAATACAACGACGAACGCTACAATTTCTTCAGCGACAAATTCGCCAACCCCACTCGCATTGCCGTACAAGGCGATGAACGACACACTGTTCCACCGCTGAAACGAAAAAGAGTGAAAGGCTAGCGGAGAAATCCATCGCAATAGTCCTTTACTCTTGTCCCAACACGCTAGACCTCAACGTTTTGAGCCTCACAGCAATACTACGCTGTGTCGCCTTAACGCTGAGGTCTATTTTTTTCATTCTATCAAGTGC
>CALJSD010000047.1 GCA_937976325.1 uncultured Carnobacterium sp. | reverse complement strand
AATAAAAGATAAGTTTAATGAAGAAAAAAAGAAACTTGAAAATGAGTTAAGTGAATTAATGCATTTTGAAAAATCTATTTCTAGATGGTTAGAAGATAAATATGACAGCGTTATTTATGATTTAAAAAAAGATAATGAAGATAGTGAAGAAGAGTTAAATAGATTAAAACAAATTTTTAATGCCTACTCTGAAGCTAATAAGAACCAATTTGTACTCAGAAGACAAGCTGTCGAAAATAATGTTGATGATTTATATGTTCATTATAGAGAAACGGTTCGTGTGCAAGAAATGCAAATTGAAGAATTACAAAACAAATTTCGAAAGCTAAATACTGAAGAATAATAAGAGGAGAAAAAATGTTTAGATTTTCTGATGAAGCAGAACGTACTATGAATCAAATATATAATCAATTTCCAGGTGATGTATATCATGGACTTTTGACACTAGCTAAAGCATTCGATAAACTATTAGTGCGCTTAATTTACGCACCTAGGAGAATAGAAATAAGAAATCGCTATTTAGAAGAATATAATATTGCTCTTTCAAAGATTGGAGAAAAAGCAAATCAAGAAATTCGTAAAATCAATTCAGAAATTGATGAAGAAATTAAAGGGCAATTTTCAAAGGCTATTACTCAATCCATTGAGCACGAAAACGAGAAATGGTTAAGATTATAGATTGTCAATAAAATGTTAATTGAAGAGTAAGAAAGGAATTAAGCGACTTTGCTTAATTCTTTTTTCTTTACCTTAAAAAGTTTGTTCTAAATTGGAATGTTATTTGGGAAAGTAGAGTTGAAATTTTGAAAAGGATGTATCGTTTCGTTTACAAAGTATGATATGATTAAAAGAAAAGGTCATGTAGAGAGGATTCGAGTATGAAAGGGAAAAAGGTATTTTATATTGCAATGTTTTTTGCGATAATCTTTATGCTGTTTCGATGTGAAGGAAGAGATAGCAGAGAATATTTGGAAGAGCGAATTGGTATTCCAATCAGTCGAGTGTATCCAACGAAAAACTTAGAAGATCTATTTTTGGAATTTCCTAATGGGTTTACGATTTATCAATCTTACCGTTTGGAAGGTAAATTCATTGATATAGAATTAGATGGGGTTGAGAAGGGGAAACCGATAGAAGGAACAATAAAACAAATCGATATAAAAAGTGGCGCCGAGGAAAAGAAAATCGCTGTTACGTATGACAAAGGAAAGTATTCATATGATAATGAAGAAGAAGCGAGAAAGCTTTGGCCATTAGAAAAGTTTTTATTCCAAGAAATGACGTTGAATACAGAGGTTCTTTCGAAATTTAAGCTGAAGGATACTTACTACAACGGTAATAACGGTAGCTTTGAAATAGATTATGTCGTTAAGAATGAACAAATTAATGAGTTCCTTGGGCTAGAAAAGAAACAAAAAGTCACATTAGGGTTACATGGCAGCAATGCAAATAAGAGATACTACTATACGCTTTCAGTCAAGTTAGATAGTGGCTTTACATTTAGGGAGCGAATTGAAGAGTAAGAAGGGAATTAAGCAATTTTGCTTAATTCTTTTTTTGTTGTAAAGTTTAGGATTTGGTTAGAGAATGTTACGGTGTAGGTGGGATATGGTATGATGAAGGCACTGAATTGCAAAGTGAGGTTTTGTGTGTGAAGTTGAAGAAATGGTCGTGGATTGGGCTATTGATGTTATGCGTGACGATGTTAGTGGGATGTGTGGATCACACGAGTCGGGGGTATCTTGAAGAGCTGGCTGGGAAAGAATTGAGTCGTGTTTATCCGACGAAAAATATTGAAGATTTGTTTGAGCAGTTTCCGAAGGGATTTACCGTAAGTCAGATGCGTGTAGCAGGTGACTCGAATGTATTTGTTTATCTTGAAGCTAGGGAAAAAGGGAAGCCACTAGTTGGAACGATTAAGCAGCTCAATTCTAAAACAAAGGAAGAAGAGAAAAGTATACCGTTCAAATATGTGGATGGGAAGTTTGTTTTTGAAAACGAAGAAGAGGCGAAAAAACTCTGGCCACAAGGAAAGTTCTTGTTCCAGGAATTGCAATTGAATCAAGAGATTTTGGCAAAGGCAAAATTGGTAAATAAGAATTATACAAAGAAAGAAGAAAGTCCTACTGGGGATAATGAATTTTATCTGAAATATAACATTCAACTTCCAGTGGTCAGTCGGATTTTGGGGATAGACGAATCGCAGCCGGTAGAGTTCTTTATCTTAGGTGTTGATGAGTCTAATGGCTTCGAATATGAGATTGGAACGGAGCAAGATCATCAAACGACTTTATGGGAAATGATACGAGAAATTAGGAAATAGATGGTTTTCTGTAAATTGGAAAGATGTTACAATGAAAGTGAGGTGAGTGTATGCAAACAATAATGATTGTCGAAGATGAAAAAGTTATTCGCGATGCGATTGTACAAGAATTAGAAAAATGGAATTATGAAGTCGTTGCGGTGGAAGACTTTTCGCAAGTGTACACTCAATTTTTAGCAGTTAATCCGCAGTTGGTCATTCTGGATATTACATTGCCGTTTTATAATGGCTATTATTGGTGCCAAGAGATTCGTAAGGTGTCTCAGGTGCCGATTATGTTCTTGTCGTCCAGGGATCAAGCGATGGATATTGTGATGTCGATCAATATGGGCGCGGATGATTATATGACAAAGCCGTTTGAACCAAGTGTATTGGTCGCAAAAATCCAAGGGATGATGCGTCGCAGTTATGAGTTCGTTCAGCAAAAAGATTGGCTGGAATATAAGGGGATTGCTTTGCAGCTTGGAAGCGGAAAGGTTTCTTATGAGGGCAATGTCATTGAATTGTCGAAGAATGAATTTATCATTTTGCGTGTACTATTTGAAAAACAAGGCGATATTGCGCCGAGGGAAGATTTAATGAATGCATTGTGGAATAGCGATGTGTTTGTCGATGATAATACCTTATCTGTCACAGTTGCTCGTTTGCGGAAGCGTCTTGGCGAAATCGGGTTGGAAAAATTAATCACGACGAAAAAAGGCGTCGGGTATGGATTGGCGGAAGTGATTGAATGAAGACAAAAGTAGAATTTAGTAGGACTTGGTTCAAATCGCATGCCTTCTTACTCGGGGCGCTGGCCTTCATCGAAGTGTTTTCGATGGGCTTCTTCTTCGTCTTTAATTGGTTAAGTTCAGAAGTGGGCTATTATTTATTTTTACAAGCCTTTTTCCTTTTGGTGATTGCCGGTGCACTTTTGTGGCACGATTGGAGAAAGTACAGAGAAGTCGTTCGAAGTTTGCAGCAGGAAGTGACGACATTAGACGATGGGTTTTCGCCCGTTGTGAGTCATTTGTATGAGGCCATCCAACAAGAAAAGTCGGATATGCGAGGGTTGAGTACGAAGATGAAGCAACTTCGCAAAGAAGATGTGGACTACTATACTTTATGGGCGCACCAAATTAAAACGAGTATCGCCGCAAGTCAATTGTTGATTCGTGAGTTGCCGCAAACGTCTGAGAAATCTTTATTGAGTCAAGAACTCGTTCGGATTACGACTTATACAGAACTAGCACTGCATTATGTTCGAATGGAAAGTTTCCATCAAGACTTATCGATTTCAACGATTTCTATCGATGAAGTGATTCGTCCGCTCTTGAAGAAATATGCAACCTTCTTTATTTCGAAGAAATTGCATTTGGACTATGTTCCAACTGAGAAAAAGGTCGTCACGGATTCGAAGTGGTTAGGCGTTATTGTCGAGCAAGTGTTATCGAATGCGGTGAAATATACGCCTGAAGATGGAACGATTCGTATTCTTTTTGAAGGCGATACGTTAACGATTGAAGATACGGGAATCGGGATTACCCCTTACGATATTAAACGGATTTTTGAACGTGGATTTAGTGGCTATAATGGTCGTGTGAATCACCAATCGACAGGGCTAGGGCTCTATTTATCTTCAGAGATTGCTAAACGTTTAGGCGTTACGCTTAGTGTAGACTCGACAGTTGGAGAAGGGACAAATGTTCATATTCAGATTCCGTCTGAAGTGATGCAAGTGAAAGATTAATGGAAAGCGAGGGGAAACCTTCGCTTTTTTTGTGCGATAAAAAGAGTATTTTTGCTAAAAAGTTAACGATGACACGCCCGGATGTGTTATAATTGTAAAGATAACAATATCGTTTGAGATAGGAGAATGACAATGGCAGTAGATCAATTAGAATTAGTCGTCATTACAGGTATGAGTGGGGCAGGGAAAACTGTTGCAATGCAAAGTTTCGAAGACATGGGATATTTCTGTGTCGATAATATGCCACCAAGTCTTCTACCAAAATTTTGGGAATTAGTAAAAGAATCAGGAAAAATTACAAAAATTGCGCTCGTAATCGACTTACGTTCACGCGCATTCTTTGATGAAATCATGTCAGCTATTGCAGGCCTTGATAACACATCATTTATTACAACAAAAATTTTATTCTTAGAAGCGAGTGATGATGCGCTTGTTTCTCGTTACAAAGAAACAAGAAGAACGCACCCTCTTGCTAGTGATGGTCGTATTTACGATGGGATTATTGCGGAACGTCGTTTATTACAAGACATCAAGACACGTGCGCAAAAAGTGATTGATACAACAAATCTTTCACCTCGTAAATTACGTGAAGAAATCATGCAAGCTTTCTCTACAGGTAGCGAAGGAATTTTCACAATCCAAGTGATGTCATTTGGGTTTAAATACGGACTTCCAATCGATGCGGATGTCGTGATGGATGTACGTTTCTTACCAAATCCACACTATATTCCAGAGTTACGTCCACTCACTGGGCTAGACGAACCTGTATATGATTATGTTATGAGCCAACCAGAAGCGAAGACGTTCTATCATAAATTGATGGACTTACTCGACTTCTCAATTCCAGGCTACAAAAAAGAAGGAAAATCTAGCGTGACGATTGCCATCGGATGTACTGGTGGTCAACACCGTTCTGTTGCTTTTGCGGAACGTATCGGACGCGAATTATTATCAGACTCTTATAACGTGAAAATCTCTCATCGTGACAAAGACCGTCGTAAAGAAGGGAATGGACGCTCATGATGTTCGAGGTAACACCAAATCCTCCGAGAAAGAAAGGTCCTAAAATCACCGTTATTGGTGGAGGAACAGGGCTTCCTGTTCTCTTGAGAAACCTTCGTAAGAGAGATGCGGATGTGACTGCGATTGTAACGGTTGCCGATGATGGTGGAAGTTCAGGAATCATTCGAGATTATATGAACGTTGTGCCGCCAGGAGATATTCGAAACTGTATGATTGCTCTTTCTCCGATGAACGCTTTACAAAAAGAAATTTTCCAATATCGTTTTAATTCCGACGATCAATTCTTCGCTGGACATGCGATTGGGAACTTAATTATTGCGGCATTAACAGAGATGCGTGGGAATATTTTCGATGCGATTCGTCTCTTAAGCCGTATGATGGCGGTGGAAGGACATGTGTATCCTGCCGCTGAAGAGCCATTATTACTACGCGCTGAATTCCAAGATGGAACGATTGTGGACGGAGAAGCGGAACTTGTCAAATATCGCAAGAAGATTAAACGAGTTTCTGTGCATTGCTACGACGAGAATCGTAAGCTTGATGAAAGCCGTACGCCAACAGCTGCGCGTGAAGTCATCAATGCGATTATGGAAGCCGATATGGTTGTGCTAGGACCTGGTAGTCTTTATACTAGTATCTTGCCAAACTTAATGATTAGCGATATCGGTCAAGCCGTTTGCGAAACGAAAGCGGAAGTGGTGTACATCTGTAACATCATGACGCAACGTGGTGAAACGGAACACTTTACCGATGCAGATCATGTACGAGTGTTGCATGACCATTTAGGAACTAAATTTATCGACACGGTTCTCGTGAATACTGAGGCCGTGCCAGAAGAGTACTTAAACCAACAAAAGAACGAAGAGTATCTTTACCAAGTGAAGTACGACTTCCAAGGATTGCGCGACGAGGGATGCCGAGTAGTGTCGTCTGACTTTATTAAATTACGTGAAAAAGGCGTATACCATGATGGTGAAAAAGTCATCGACGAATTATTCCGTCTCTTACAAAGTGCACGAATTGAATAATAACGAATGAAATAGGAGCCAAGACTTCCTCTTGGCTCCTTCAACATGACTAGAAGAGAAAGGAGGAGGCCTGTGTCCTTACTATCATTTGCTGCAGAGACAAAACAAGAACTAACGCAACTAGAAGTGCAATATGACTATTCAAAATATGAACTAGCGGCGCTGATTCGAATGAATGGAGCGGTTGGGATTTTGAATCGTCAATTGATTTTAAATATCCAAACAGAAAATGCTGCGATTGCTAGACGTATTTATGTGCTCTTGAAGAAGTATTACCAAGTGGAAAGTGAACTCTTGGTTCGCCGTAAGATGAAACTGAAGAAGAACAATGTGTATATCGTACGTTTGAAACACGGAACGGAAGAGATTCTGGAAGACTTGAATATTAAGTCGAGCGGTTTATTTAATATGCGCGTTCCGGAAAATGTTCGTGAAGACGAAGAGAAGATGCGTGCCTACCTTCGTGGGGCGTTTCTGGCTGGTGGTTCGATTAATGACCCGAAAACAAGCCGTTATCACTTAGAGATTTATTCGATTTACGAAGAGCATAACGACGATATTTGTCAGATGATGAATGCGTTTGGGTTGAATGCCAGAACGATTGAGCGTCGTAAGGGGTATATCACGTACTTGAAAGAAGCCGAGAAAATCGCAGACTTTCTTGCCGTGATTCATGCTTCCAAGGCGATGTTGCATTTTGAAGATATCCGAATCATTCGCGATATGCGAAATACTGCGAATCGTTTAGTAAACTGCGAGAATGCCAATATTAATAAAGTGGTGAACGCAGCCACTCGTCAAATCGAAGAGATTCAATATATTGAAGATACGGTAGGGCTCGATGCCTTGCCAGATAAATTATCGGATATTGCAAAAATCCGTTTAGAGAATCCAGAAATTAGTTTGAAAGAATTGGGCGAGATGTTACCTTCTGGGCCTATCTCGAAATCAGGGGTTAACCACAGACTGCGTAAGATTTCTGAATTTTCTCAAAAATTAAGAGAAGAAGGAAAAGCCAATTAGAAGATGTGGGGCGTAGCTTACTATAGAAAAAACTATAGGAGGTTCGTCTTATGAACTTAGTATCTTTAATTGGTCGTGTTGTCAAAGAGGTAGAGGTGCAACAACTTCAACCTTCCGGAAAGAGTGTGTTTAATAATACCATCGCGGTGCAAAATGTGTACCGCAACAGCGATGATTCCTATCATTCACACTTTATCCAAGTGGTCGCTTGGGGCAAGATTGCAGAGCGTATCGGCAAGTTTGTCAAAAAGGGAGACCGCATTGGCGTGGAAGGGCGACTCAACACCCGTCGCTACACTAACAAGAATCATCAAGAAGTGTATGTGACCGAAGTGGTGATTGAGGAAGTATACTTCTTAGAGAGAAAACACGAAACAGAAGAGGACGGAGTAAGTCCTTTTGAAGATCCGCAAAGTTTGTTTGTGGAATAGTGGGAGGAGAGAAATTCCTTCACTAGAATGGTTAAAATGAAGGAGTTTTTCGAGTGATTATATTTATTAACGGGATAGCCATTGTCGTTGGGGCGCTTGCGGGTGTATTTTTACGCCATATTATTTCAGAGCGCTTCGCACAACATATCATGCAAGGGTTAGCGCTTTGTGTATTCTTAGTCGGAATTAAAGGCGCGATTCAAATCCCGAATAGCTTGCTTATGATTTTATCGCTAGTATGCGGTGGCGTTGTCGGAGAAGGGCTTCAAATGGAGGAGCGAGTACGTAAGTTCTCAGACTGGCTTCAGGAGAAGGCTTCAAAAGGCAAAGAAAACAATTTAAATATCGGCGAAGGGTTCGTTGCGGCAGTAATGATTTTCTGCGTGGGAGCTCTTGCCACAATGGGATCGATTCAGCTAGGAATTACAGGAGACCCAACGTTACTTCAAACAAAGTCAGTACTTGACGGGATTACTTCAATTTTCCTTGCGGCAACGGAAGGGATTGGAGTAGGGCTTTCTGCTGTGGCGGTCATTGCGTATGAGTTAATTTTAGTGGGTTTATCGCAAATCGTTGCCCCTCATTTAAATGAAGTAGTAACCGTATCGATGTCAGCAGTGGGGTCTGTACTTTTAGTCGGATTAGCCATGAACTTACTTGGCATTACGAAGATTAAAGTATTAAACTTCTTGCCAGCTATCTTTATGCCGATTCTACTTGTTCCGCTATTTGCGTTATTTTAATAGTTGAAGACAATGAAAAACACCGTACCAAGAAAATTTCTTAGTACGGTGTTTTGTTGTTTTATTAGTTGTTTTCTGCTTCTAATTTTTCGAAAGCATCGTGTAAGATTGATTTCAATGTTTTCGCAGATAAGTCCATTTTCTCTTGTTCAGAGTCAGCTAGAGGGATTTCGATGATTTGACGAATTCCTTCACGTCCGATAACGGCTGGAGCTCCGATGAAAATATCTTCTTGTCCGTATTGACCTTCAAGGTATACCGATAATGGGAAGATGGCTTGTTCGTTGTTTAAGATGGCTTTTGTAATACGCGCTAGAGTAGCACCGATACCATAGTAAGTCGCACCTTTTTTAGCGATGATTTCATAAGCAGCGTCACGTACTTGGAAGAATACTTCAACTAATTTTTCTTCATCAACGTGTGGATTTTGACGAACCCATTCATAAATTTGTAAACCGCCGACGTTTGTATGTGACCAAACTGGGAATTCAGTGTCTCCGTGTTCACCCATGATATATCCGTGAACGTTACGAGCGTCAACACCCACTAATTCAGCGATTGTTTGACGGAAACGAGCACTGTCTAAAGAAGTACCAGATCCGATAACGCGTTCTTTTGGAAGTCCTGAGAATTTCCAAGTTGCGTAAGTTAAGATATCTACTGGGTTAGATGCCATTAGGAAGATTCCGTTGAATCCGCTAGCCATAATAGAGTCTACGATGTTTTTCAAGATTTTTAAGTTTTTAGATACTAAGTCCAAGCGAGTTTCGCCAGGTTTTTGAGCAGCTCCTGCTGTGATACATACGATATCTGCGTCGTGGCAGTCTTCGTATTTCGCTGCATAAATCTTTTTAGGGGCATTGAAAGCTAAGGCATGTGATAAGTCTAACGCATCGCCTTCTGTTTTCTCGAAATTGATGTCGATAATTCCTAGTTCTTCTGCGATCCCCTGTAATACAAGTGCGTATGCGTAACTAGAACCAACGGCACCGTCACCGACTAAAATTACTTTATTACCATGTTTTTGAGATTTTTCCATATTCATACCTCCTAAAAAATTAGTGATGGAATATCCATAAACAAGTATAGCACGATTTTTTTAAAATTGATTTTCATAAGTCCCACATTATGACAAATAATACATAAAAAACACAATTTCGTGAAAATGTGAATTAATAACGGGACGGTGTAGGGGTATGGTATAATAGCAAAATAGAAGAAAAAAGAATAGGTGAAAGTATGAAATTAGTCGTTGGTCTAGGGAATCCTGGAGCAAAGTATAAAGGGACCAGACATAATGTCGGGTTCATGACAATGGATGAAGTGGCCTATCAAGAGAAGTTTGATTTCGATAAGGCGCTCTTCGATGCGGTATTTGCGCAGGTGCAAATCGGTGGCGAAAAAGTCATCTTCATGAAGCCATTGACGTTTATGAACTTATCGGGTGAAGCGATTCGTCCGCTGATGAATTATTTTAAAATTGGAATCGAAGACTTGCTGGTTGTTTATGATGATATGGATCTTCCGGTTGGAAAGATTCGTCTTCGTCAAAAAGGCAGCGCCGGAGGACATAACGGAATCAAGAGTATTATTTCGTGCCTCGGGACGAGCGAGTTTAACCGTATTAAGGTTGGGGTTGGTCGTCCAAAAGATGGGCGTACGGTCGTAGGACATGTGCTCAACCGTTTTGAAAAAGAGGAAGAAGAGGACATTATTTTTGCCGTGCAAAAGAGTGTCGATGCGATTCGTTCGTGGATTGAAACGAGCGATTTCGTCAAAACAATGAATCAATTTAATTAATCCATAGAAAAGAGATGCTGCAAAATTTTTTTGCGGTCTCTTTTTGTCGTTGGAAAAAGGAGAATAGTATGCAATTATTGCACCAAACAATTAGTAAACTGAAAGGATTTAAAGAGTGGTTCGATACGCTTAGTCTTCATGAGAGTCAACTCGTGCTAGGTCTTAGTGGGTCTGTAAAACACTTGGCCGAGTCATGCGCGTTTGAGAAATTGGACAAGCAATTAGTAATTGTGACGCCAACGCTCTTACAAGCAACGCAAACCTACGAAGAGTTATCGGAGTGGTATGACGATGAGGTTGTACACCTCTTTCCGGTAGAAGAGTCACTTGCGGCGGATTTCTCAGTGGTGTCGCCGGATGTGGTGAGCCAACGCATTCGCACGCTCGATTTCTTAAGTCGTGGTGAAAAAGGGATCGTTATCGTGCCGCTATCTGGGATTCAAAAGCTCTTAGTGCCAGCAGCTGTCTGGAAGAAGAGCTCGATTGAACTGGCAATGGGGTCTGAAATTGAATCAATGGATGCCTTCGTGGAACAGTTAGTGGAATTAGGATATCGTCGTGAAAACATGGTGGCAACTCCTGGTGAATTTGCGCTTCGTGGAAGTATTGTCGATATTTACCCACTCGACCAAGAATATCCACTACGTCTAGATTTCTTTGATACAGAAGTGGACTCGATTCGTGCATTTAATGCGGAGACGCAACGTTCGATGGATGTGATTAACGAAGTGCGTATTTTACCAGCAACAGACTTGCCACTTCAAAAGGAAGCGGTCTGGAAGGCGCAATCCAAAATCCACGCGCTTTATGAAAAGGACGTGAAGGCGGCTCAAAGTCCAGAACGAAAAGATCAAGTTAAAAATATCCATCAAGCCATCGATGCGCAATTAGAAAATGGGGAAATCCCATCGAACTTAACATACTTTTTGGAATGTATTTATCCAGAGAAAACCAGTTTATTAGATTATGTTTCTAAAGATGCGTACCTCATTATTGATGACTACGCTCGTTTTATCGAAAAGAGTAAATCGTTGGAAGAAGAGGCGGGCTATTGGAAGACGCACCATATCGAAACGGGTGCGATTGCTTCTGGATTGTCGCTTGTTCAAGATGGACGAAAAGTGTTAAAAGAAAGTCCATTGAAGAGAACATATTTAGCCATTTTCCAAAAAGGACTTGGAAGACTCGCGCTTGATGCGATTCATCCGATTACGACACGCACGATGACGCAGTTCTTCTCGCAAATGCCGATGGTGAAAGTCGAAGCAGACCGTTGGAAGAAACAAGGCGCAACCGTTATCGTCTTAGTCGATGATGCCAAACGCGCGCAAAAGGTCGAACAAACCTTTGCGGATTTTGACATCCAGAGTGTGATTTCAAACGGAACTGTGCTAGAAGGGCAACTGCAAATCATGGTCGGTAAGATGCACAATGGATTTGAACTGCCAGAAGATAAATTTGCTATCTTAACGGAACGCGAATTGTTCAATAAACTCACAAAACGCGCACCGCGAAATCAAAAAATCTCGAACGCGGAACGCTTGAAGAGCTATACCGAATTAGCTGTTGGAGACTATGTGGTTCATGTGAATCATGGGGTCGGTGTGTACCAAGGGATGGAGACGCTCGAAATCGGCGGTATCCACCAGGACTACATGTCGATTCACTATCAAGACGGCGGGAATTTATTCGTCCCAGTTTCTCAAATTAAGCTCGTTCAAAAATATGTGTCGTCGGATGCAAAAGTACCAAAACTCAATAAATTGGGTGGTACGGAATGGGCGAAGACGAAACGCAAAGTAACGGCCAAGATTGAAGATATCGCTGATGAACTTATCGAATTGTATGCCAAACGTGACGCTGAAAAAGGGTATGCGTTTAGCCGTGATACGGTGGAACAACAAGAATTCGAACAAGCCTTCCCATACACAGAAACGCAAGACCAATTGCGAAGTGTTGCGGAGATTAAGGAAGACATGCAAAAGGACAAACCGATGGACCGTCTGCTTGTCGGGGACGTTGGATATGGGAAGACGGAAGTAGCCATGCGTGCAGTCTTCAAGGCGGTCATGGATGGGAAACAAGCGGCTGTCTTGGTACCAACAACGATTCTTGCCGAGCAACATTACGAGAATTTCGTACAACGCTTTGCGGACTATCCATTTACCATCGGATTATTAAGTCGTTTCCGTAGTAAAAAAGAACAAGAAGAAACGATTGAGAAGCTTCGCAAAGGCGCAGTCGATATCGTCATTGGGACTCACCGTCTGCTTTCAAAAGATGTGCAGTTTTTAGATTTAGGACTTCTCATTGTCGATGAAGAACAACGCTTTGGAGTGAAGCATAAGGAACGTTTGAAACAACTGAAATCGCAAGTGGATGTATTGACGCTCACGGCAACGCCAATTCCAAGAACGCTCCACATGTCAATGCTTGGGGTACGTGATTTATCTGTCATCGAGACGCCACCAGCAAACCGTTATCCGGTTCAAACTTTCGTGATGGAACAAAACCCGATGACCATTCGTGACGGCATCGAACGCGAGATGGCTCGTGGCGGACAAGTCTTCTATTTATATAATCGTGTGGAGACGATTGAGAAGAAGGCGGACGAACTTAGAGCGCTCGTTCCAGGCTGTCGTGTTGGTGTGATTCATGGTCAAATGAGTGAAACGACGCTTGAAAATATTCTCTTCCAATTTATCGAAGGGGAATACGACGTGTTAGTGACGACCACGATTATCGAAACTGGGGTGGATATTCCAAATGTGAACACCCTCTTTATTGAAAATGCCGATCATATGGGGCTTTCGCAGTTGTATCAATTGCGTGGACGTGTGGGGCGTACAAACCGCATTGCCTATGCGTACCTCATGTATCAACCGGATAAAGTTTTAACCGAAGTCAGCGAGAAGCGTCTGCAAGCGATGCGTGACTTTACAGAACTCGGCTCTGGATTCAAGATTGCCATGCGTGACCTCTCGATTCGTGGGGCAGGGAATTTACTTGGAAAACAACAGCACGGATTTATCGATTCGGTCGGATTCGACTTATATTCTCAATTGTTAAGCGAAGCCGTGTTGAAGAAACAAGGTAAAGAAGTGAAGTCGGACGAAGAAACCGTTGAAATCGACTTACAGATTGATGCGTATATTCCAGCAAGCTATATTCAAGACGAACGTCAGAAAATCGAGATGTACAAACGCATTCGTTCGATTGATAGCGTGGAAGCTTATGAAGAATTGCTCGATGACTTTATCGACCGCTTCGGTGACTTCCCGGATGAAGTCAGCGCATTAGCAGAAGTTGGATTGATTAAGCATTACGCCAACGAGATTGATGTCGTATCGATTAAACGTAAAGACAATTCGGTAACGATTACGATTGCACCGCCAAGTGCGACTCGCTTGCAAGGAGTGCCAGTCTTTGAAGCGCTTGGTCCAGTGAAATTACCAGCACAAGTGGCCAACAAGGGCGAAAGTCTTCAGATTTTATTAAATATCACGCAAAAGCCTGTTGACTTATGGCTGGAGCAAGTTAAACTGTTTGTAAAAACATGCGGGGAAATTCTAGCCCGCGATGAGGAAAAACATGAAGAAGATAAATAGTAAAGGGATGATGCAAGGGGCGATTGCGCTCTCGATTGCCGCGTTTATCGCAAAGATTCTGAGCGCGGTGTACCGAGTTCCTTTCCAAAATATGGTGGGCAACACCGGGTTTTATGTATACCAACAGGTGTATCCTATCTATGGAATCGGCATGACCTTTGCATTAACGGGATTCCCGGTATTCGTGTCCAATGTAGTCGCGGAATACTTGGAGTCGACACATTTAAAGAAATTATTGAAGCAGCTATTCGTTATCGCGAGCCTCGTTGGAGTGGGGATTTTTGCCTTCCTCCATTTGGGAGCAGGAATGATTGCACACTGGATGGGGGACGTAGAACTCTTGCCAGTCGTCCAAAGCGTTTCGTGGATGTTTCTATTGATGCCGTTTCTGGTTATCACAAGAGGGTATTTTCAAGGAAGCTTCCGGATGATGCCGACTGCCATCTCGCAAGTGGTGGAACAGGTCGTTCGTGTCGCGGTGATTCTCTTTGTGGCGAGTCTATTTGGCAGTACCATTTCAGACTACTACACAATGGGCACATGGGCGATGTCGAGTGCGACGATTGCGGCAGTGTTTGCCATTCTCGTGATGCTATATTATGTATTGAAAGAAACGAAAGATCCGCTCGACGGCTTGACGATTACACCAGTAGAAATAGAAGTGCCGACATTTGGGCATCTCTTTAAACGCTTTGCCTTTGAAGGGGGAACCATCTGTCTACTTAGTTCCATCTTGGTGTTGTTCCAATTGGTGGATTCGTTCTCTGTCTATAATGTGTTAACGGAGCAAGGAATTCTTCCAGAAGTGGCCAAAGACCTCAAGGGGATTTACGACCGTGGTCAGCCGCTCGTGCAATTAGGAATGGTGATCGGAGTTGGATTTTCATCCAGCTATATGCCGATGTTATCGCGCGCCTTTAAGAAAGGACACGACTTAGAATTTAAGAGACTATCCGCGTCACTTCTTCGAATGACGATGACGTTCTCGGTAGTCGCAACGATGGGGATGATTGCGATCTTGCCATGGCTAAATACCGCACTCTTTGGAGATGCGAAGGGGCAGGCAGTACTCCTTGTCTATGTCACAAGTATTTTCTTTGCATCTGTGATTATGTCGTTGCACGGCATTTTTCAAAGTCAACATCAATATCCAAAAACGCTACTAGCACTCACAGCAGGGCTCGTAGTGAAAGCAAGTACGAATTACATCTTCGTAGCGATGTTTGGAACGCTTGGAGCGAGCCTTGCGACAGCTTTGGGGCTTTGCGTGATGATGGGTGTGATGATGGCTTTTGCAAAAGAGAATATGACAAGTGTCTTACGTGACGGGAACTTTATGCAGCTGCTTACAGGCATTGCGCTTGGCATGACAGTCATTGTTTCGGTATTATCATACGGAGCATGGCATTTTACAGGGCTGCAAGATTCAAGAACGATGGCTTTTGTCTTTTCAATCGTCTTTGCCTTTATAGGAGTTGTGATTTTCCTGGCTGGAACGATGAAATGGAATTTATTCACCAAACGCGAATGGGTTCTAATTCCAAAAGGAAAGACTTTATTACGTAAATTTAGTAGAAAAGAGGAAAATGATGAGACTCGATAAATTTTTAAAAGTATCACGATTAATCAAACGCCGTACGGTTGCTAAAGAAGTAGCCGACAAGGGACGTGTGTTTATCAATGATAAAGTGGCGAAATCTTCAACAGACGTCAAAGTCGGAGATAAAATCGCGATTCAATTCGGGAACAAACATGTCTTAGTACAAGTTGAAGCGTTACTGGATTCAACGAGAAAAGAAGACGCTAAGGAAATGTTCACAATTCTTGAAGAAAAGCTGATTAAAGAAGAACCTTTAGAATTATAATGAATGGGAGAATACGGCAAGTTTGTCGTATTCTTTTTTTATGTAGTCGCCTATTTATTTTTGAATGCGTTTTCTATTGACAAAAAGATAAAAAAAGAGTAATATTAATAGTACTTTTTTAAAAGAAATAAGGAGGGAAGACCGTGGATTTAAATGCAATTAATTTTTTTCAACCATTTAATGCAATGATGGAATTACGTCACTTTTTGGCGATTTTAATTTCATGTATTTGTGGACTTGCCATCGGTTACGAACGTACCTCCAGAAATAAACAAGCAGGGGTTAAAACCCACATGATTGTGGCGCTCACTTCTTGCTTAATGATGATTATTTCAAAAGAAGCCTTCATTGATACACCGCATTACGATACAGCTCGTGTGGCTGCTCAAGTAGTCAGCGGTATCAGCTTTATCGGTGGGGGGATCATCTTCATGCGTGAAAAACGCGTGAGTGGACTGACCACCGCTTCAGGAATTTGGGCCACAGCCGGAATTGGACTTGCGATTGGCGGAGGATTCTGGTTCTTCGGTTCTGTCTGTGCCGCAATTATCGTTATCGTCCAAAAGTTGGCCTACCAACCGTTCTTACAAGGGAAGCAACGTCAAGTAAATATTTACTGTGAAATTCCAGACCCAACCATCGTGCAGTCAATTTATAATTACTGCCACTTCGAAGACTATCAATCGATTCAAGTCGAAGCGCGCGAACTCGATGGCGAAAAATACGAGCTCGTGATTCGCATTCATAATGACGAAGAAATCATTATCGAGAACTTGAAAAACTACATTCGCGAAACGGAAAATCAAGTGGTCATTAAACGCGTGAAACTCCGTACTGAAGATGTTAACTAGGAAGATAACCAGGAAACGTCACTTTTCTGTGGCTGTTCATGGTAACACCAAAAAATATAAAATTTATAAAATGCGCAAAAAATGATTCCGCAAAGACTAACGGATTCTATAATAACAGTAATGTGATACGCATCGAATGTGAATTACGCGGAGTAGGGCTTGTACCTTACTCCGCGTTTGAAGCTTCGAAGGTGAGAGACGGAAGGCTCGAACCGGTGCAACATTACAGTTATTATGAAGACATCCGTTAGGAAAAGCGGAATCATTTTTAATTTCGAAGGAAGTTTACAAAAATTTATAAAAAATCTTAGTGTAACCATGGACGATGAGCGTCATTCTTGTTATACTCAGTTTGTATAAGTAAAAAAGGAGACAATTAAGGTGACGCAAGAAACACAACAAAGAAATTCGAATGTAATTTCAATGAACAACAAGTTAAATCAGAAAAAACCTTCTACTCCCGTTTTCAAGAGTCACTCACTATGGACGAAACTCATTTTAGTCGGTGTGATTGCTATTTCGGGATCAATGATTGTCGGGATTGGGAACCAATTTAGCCAAGCAAATCAATTAGATCAAAAAATTGAACAAGCAAAAGCTGAAAAAGAATTTGCTGAAAAGCAAAAAGAATCGTTAACACAGCAAGTGGAACTTCTTCAAAGCGATGAATATATCGCGAAGTTAGCACGTAGTGAATATTATTTAAGCAAAACTGGAGAAATCATCTTCAGCACGCCAAATGACACTGCAGAGCATAAAGCACAACAAGCAAAAGAAGAAGTCGAACAAGGGGAAACTGTTGTTAAGGTGACGACTCAAAACCGTTAGGCAATGAATCTTTTTGATACGTCAAGCGTGTATCGAAAAGGGAATAATGAAGGAGGAACGCTTTTTATATGTCAATCGAAGTAGGAAACGTAATCCCTGGTAAAGTTACTGGAATTACAAATTTTGGAGTTTTTGTGGATTTAGGAGATCGTAAGACAGGTCTTGTTCACATTAGCGAGGTGTCTGACTCATACATTCAAGATATCAAAGAAGTTTTAAAAGTTGGAGACGAGGTTAAAGTGAAAGTCATGACGATTGCGGATGATGGCAAAATTAGCCTTTCAATTCGTCGTGCCGTTGATAAACAAAAAGAAGATTCAGCGGACAAACCACGTGCAAAGAAACCTTTCACACCACGTAATGACTCTCAAGACTTTAAGAAAAATCGCTCTGCTAGCAGAACTTCAGCTCCATACGAAAAGAAATCTCCTTCGCAAGCAAAAGCAACAGATTTCGATTCTCTAATGAGTTCCTTCTTGAAAGACTCTGAAGACCGTTTAACTTCATTGAAACGTAACACTGAAGGGAAACGTGGGGGCCGTGGCGGTCGCCGTTCATAATGAAACCATCAATCTCTTCTGGTGAAAACTGGAGGAGATTTTTTTGACAGAAAGGAGAGGCCAATGCAACATCAACTAACAGCGTTTTTTAGAAGAAATGTAGAAAACTATACTGAGAAAAAATATGTGCTTGCCGTATCCGGTGGCGTCGATTCGATGGTTCTTTTGAATGCGATGATCACTCTTTTTGGAGACGATGCAGAAAATCGACTCGTAGTGGCCCATGTCAACTATGGACTAAGAGCACAAGCCGAGGATGAGGAGCAACTCGTTCATCGTTATTGTAAGCTGCATCAAATTCCAATCGAGACAAAGCATTGGCACGAAGTAGAGGGAGAGACGACTTCTGAGAAATCGTTGCGTGATTTTAGGTATGATTTCTTCCGCGCAGTGATGAAAAAGTATGAGGCGGACTATTTAGTATTGGCGCATCACCAAGATGACCAAATGGAGACCGTTTTAATGAAATGGTCGCGTGGAAGTACGCTGGAAGGTCTTTCTGGGATGAAGGAAAAACGCTACGTTAAAGAGTTGAACATGTTACGCCCGTTCTTATCTTATGAGAAAAAAGAACTCTATCAAGAGGCTAAGAAATATGACGTTCCTTATTTAGAAGATGAATCGAATGAATCAGATGACTATACAAGAAACAGATATCGTCATCATGTCATTCCATTTTTAAAAGAGGAAAATCCAAATGCCGGAAGCCACTTCCAAAAGAGTGCGCAAATGATTGCGGATGCTGTGGCGTGCTTGATGCCAATCCTAGAAGAAAAACAAGAACAACTCTTCCAAAGAGGAAAGAAGAAAGTCACATTCCACCGCGAAGCCTTCCTCAAAGAACCAATCGAAATGCAACGACTGCTCTTGCAACAAGTACTGATGCAAATGGACACGACGATTTCTGTGGTGCAAATGGAGCAAATCTTAGAAAAGGTTGGTTCCGACAAGGCACAACTCACGCTGGACCTCCCAAATGGCTGGAAGTTCAAGAAACGTTACGAGGAATGTTCGTTTGAAAAGGGACGTCAAAAAGTCGTTCCAAATATCGAATATGTATTGGAAAAACCGGAAGATACCTTAATTCGTCCAAACGAAGATGAGCAAATCTTGCTCACTACAGGAAAGACGGCTTCCGAGTTTACCATTCCTGTCTATCCAAAGGACTTCCCGCTCACGATTCGTCATGCAAAACCAGGAGACAAGATTGCGCTGGATGCCAGTGAAACCAAACATCAGAAACTCTCAAGATGGTTTATCAATTCGAAGATTCCACTCGAAGAACGTAAGGAAATTTGGGTATTGGAAGACGCCTCGAAAAAAATTCGCGCAATTTTGGGCTATCGCTATGCTCAACCGTTGTTCTTTGAAGAGGAAACTGGTAAAATGATTCTATCTTACGAAAACAAAACGAGGTGCACACATGTTAAAAAATGATATGTCAGAAATTTTAGTATCAGAAGAACAGTTACAAGAAACAATCAAGAAGTTAGGTGCTACGTTAGCGGAAGATTACCGCGGTAAAGATCCGTTAGTCATTTGTATTCTTAAGGGTGCTATTTTCTTTATGGCAGATTTAGTCCGCGCAATGGACTGCAACTTAGAAATTGATTTCATGGATGTATCTAGTTATGGAAATGAATTCGAATCAAGCGGCGAAGTACGTATCTTAAAAGACTTAGGTCAAAGCGTTAAAGATCGTCACGTGATTATCGTTGAAGATATTATCGATACAGGCCGTACTTTAAAACACGTGGTTGAATTATTAAAACACCGCCAAGCAGCAAGCGTAAAAGTGGTGACTTTATTAGATAAACCAGAACGTCGTGAAGAAGCTATCGAAGCTGATTACGTTGGGGTTCAAGTGCCAAATAAATTCGTTGTAGGATACGGATTAGACTTCAAACAATTCTACCGTAACTTACCATGTATCGGTGTTTTAAAACCTGAATTCTATGAAGATTAAGAAAGAGTTAAACTATTCGTCAATAAAAGTCAAATATGTTATGATAGAACGGTAGTCAAGTAAACTATCGTTCTTCTTTTATAAGAAGATGGGGAGGCAAAATGAATAATAATAACAATCGATCAATATTAAGATCTAGCTTACTGTATATCTTGATTTTCGGTGCCATTGTCATTTTTGTTGGAATGTTTAATGGGGATCAAAAAGGTCCTACAGCAGATATTTCATACACAGAATTTATGCAAAGTCTGAAAAGTGGCGAAATCAAAGATATTAAGATGCAATATTCGAATTCTGTATATACCATTACTGGGGAATATACAAATCCGAAAGAGCAAACAACAGAAGAAGCTAAAAACCAAAATGGCTTATCTATTTTTGATAACCGTACGACAAAGAGCACAAACTTCAAAACAACAGTCTTACCAAACGACTCAACGATTAAAGAAATCAATGAAGCGGCTCAATCTAAAAATACAAAAGTCGAAACTTTACCAGAAAGTTCAACAGGCGTATGGATTTCTGTATTATTACAAGTCGTATTACCACTTGGAGTATTAGGGTTCTTACTCTATACAATGTTTATGAGCCAAGGTGGCCAAGGCGGACGTAACAATCCGATGAACTTCGGTAAGAGCCGTGCAACGAACCAGAAGAAACAAAACGTGAAAGTACGCTTCTCTGATGTAGCCGGTGCTGAAGAAGAAAAACAAGAGCTTGTGGAAGTAGTGGAATTCTTAAAAGACCCACGTAAATTTACAGCGCTTGGTGCTCGTATTCCTGCAGGGGTACTTCTTGAGGGCCCTCCAGGGACAGGTAAAACCCTTCTTGCGAAAGCCGTTGCCGGTGAAGCAAACGTACCATTCTTCTCGATTTCAGGTTCTGAATTTGTAGAAATGTTCGTAGGGGTTGGGGCAAGCCGTGTTCGTGACTTATTTGAAAACGCGAAGAAAAATGCTCCAGCAATTATCTTTATCGATGAAATCGATGCCGTTGGTCGTCAACGTGGTGCCGGAATGGGTGGCGGACATGACGAACGTGAACAAACATTAAACCAATTACTAGTTGAAATGGACGGGTTCGAAGGAACTGAGGGAATCATCGTGATTGCCGCAACGAACCGTTCAGACGTATTAGACCCAGCCTTACTTCGTCCAGGACGTTTTGACCGTCAAATCTTAGTAGGTCGTCCAGACGTGAAAGGCCGTGAAGCGATTCTGAAAGTACACGCTCGTAACAAGAAACTTGCAAAAGACGTGGACTTAAAAGTAATTGCGCAACAAACACCAGGATTCTCTGGTGCTGAACTTGAAAACTTATTAAACGAAGCGGCTTTAGTAGCGGCTCGTCGTGATAAAACAGCCATCGACGCATTAGACGTGGATGAAGCACATGACCGTGTGATTGCTGGTCCGGCTAAGAGAGACCGTGCCATCAGCAAGAAAGAACGCGAAATGGTGGCTTACCACGAAGCAGGTCATACAATCGTTGGTATGGTCTTAAGCGATGCGCGTGTGGTTCATAAAGTAACGATTGTCCCTCGTGGACGCGCTGGCGGATATGCGATCATGCTTCCAAAAGAAGATCGTTTCTTAATGACAAAAGAAGAATTGTTCGAACAAGTAGTTGGACTTCTTGGTGGTCGTGCTGCTGAAGAATTTATCTTTGGCGTGAAGACTACAGGAGCCTCTAACGACTTTGAACAAGCAACAGGTATCGTTCGTAGCATGATTACAGAGTACGGAATGGTGGACGAATTAGGAACTGTTCAATACGAAGGAAATCATCAAGTATTTATCGGACGTGACTATGGTCAAACAAAAGGTTACTCAGATCAAGTGGCCTTTGAAATCGACAATGCAGTACGTCGTATTATGAAAGAAGCGCATGAAAAAGCTCTTCAAATTCTTGAAGAACATAAAGAACAATTAGAATTAATTGCTCAAAAACTTCTAGAATTAGAAACATTAGATGAACGTACAATTAAATCACTTTTCGAAACAGGTGAAATGCCAGCTCCAGTCGCTGAAGATGAATATCCAAGCGAAACAGAAGCGGCAAGTTTTGAAGAAACGAAAAAAGCCTTAGCAAAACGCGATGCGGAACAAGCTGAAGGCAAAGAGGTTCCAGAAGAAGCAGAAGTTGCGGAAGTTGCAGATGTGACTGAAGCTCCAATCGAATCAGAAGAACCAACAGAAAACGAATAACACAAAGGGTAGGAGAGCTGAGGCTGTTGTCACAGCTCTTTTCCTTTAAAAAAGGAGAGACAAATGGCAGATTCATTATTAAAAGTATTGGCGTTCAATGATGAGGTCAAAGCCGTTGCCATGGTTGCCACAGACGCAATCGCAGAAGCGCAACGCAGACACGACACTTGGAGTTCTGCAACAGCAGCACTTGGTCGTACCATCATCGGAACACAATTATTAGCAAGTAGCTTAAAAGGTGACGAACGCATCACGGTTCAAGTGAACGGGGATGGCCCTGGTGGGAAAATCATGGCCGATGCGAATGGTCGTGGGGAAATGCGTGGTTATATCACGAACCCTCATGTCAGCCTTGAGTTAAACGACAAAGGAAAATTAGATGTCCGTGGTGTTGTTGGAACAAACGGAACGATTACCGTCATCAAAGACTTAAATATGAGAGAACCATTCTCTGGTCAAGTGCCAATCGTGGACGGAGAACTCGGAATGGACTTCACGTATTACTTAGCAGTCTCTGAACAAATCAACGGAGCTGTTGGGGTGTCGGTTCTTGTAAATCCAGATGAAACGGTTCGTGCAGCAGGTGGCTTTATGATTCAATTATTACCAGGGGCGAGCGAAGCGACGATTTCAGAAATCGAACGTCGTATTAGTGAGATTCCTATGGTTTCAAAACTAATTGACCAACAAGAATCACCGCGCGATATTTTAAATCGATTACTCGGTGAAGAAAACATTCGTGAGTTAGAAGAAATGCCTGTGAAGTTCCATTGTGGATGTACGCGTGAACGTTTCAGCGCAGGCTTGATGTCGATTGGGGTAGATGACTTACAACACTTGATTGACGAAGACCATGGCGCAGAAGTTGTGTGTCATTTCTGTGGTGAGAAATATCATTTCGATGAAGCAGAATTACAAGGCTTAATTGATGAAATTAATGCTAAACGCGAAGAGGCAGATGCTTAATTATTAAGGTTTAAGAGAGTGAGAAGAGGTGCTTCCATTTCTTCTCACTCTTTTTGTATTTTCAGCCGTTAAAGCTATACAAATAAAGAAAAACTTAGTATAATACATACATAATACAGATGAGGTATATAGATGTTTAAACGAATTTTTTCTCGAATGAAAGGCGTTTTCATGTTATTTGCAGGGAGTATCGCTCTCTTAGCAATCACTCTAATGCTTGATTTTAAAACATTTGAACAATTTAATTTTTACCAAGATGTCGACGTTTGGAGTCATCCAATTCTTTTATTGCAACTAGTAATGGTGGCTATCGTGCTCCTTCTGTTAGGGCAAGTCATCGGATTATCGGTGAAATATTATTTTGCATTCAAGAAATTAGATGCACTCTTCCCGAATAACGAATGGGAACAAAAAGACTTTAAAGAAAAAGCAGAATATATTGATGAAAAATTCGAAGCGATGATTGTAGATGGAGTGCTAATCTTTTACGGAAGCCATTTTACAGTGATTCCGCTAAAAGAATTAAAAGAAATTCATCTGTATCGTACGCGTACTGGACGCCGTGTGTATTATGGAATTAAGTTCATGTTTAAGAAAAAAAGACGTTCCTTTATTCCAAATACGTATGGGAAGACATTAGAAGACGGATATCGTCTCGTTCGAAAAGTGGCTTATTTTGCCCCAGTTAAGATTAGGGACGATTGGAAATAATAGCAATAGAAAGTAGGAAATTAAGGTGCATAAAGGGTATGTGAGAAGAACAATCTTCCTATGGGGTTCGGCTCTCATTTGGATACTGATAGGGGTTTTCTTTTTCTCTGGGACTGTGAAAGGATACATGGGAGGAGAGTCGCTCTATAAGGCTGGAGACATTTATCATTTGAATGATGCTGGTACTTCTGTTGCGATTCGTGTGTTGGATATTGATTCAGAACCGCTGACTTATGATGGAAAAGAATATTACTTAGTGAAGCATGAAAATGGGGTTACACCACTTCAAGTGAAGGCCAAAGACATTCAACAGTTGTTGGATTTGAAGAAAGAGAATCCAGAGGGATGGGAGCCTTTAAAAGAAGCCAATATTTATTTAAATGTTCGTGTAACGCCAGCAGTAACAAAAGGGCGTAGAGGAAGTACTACCGTTCATATACCGGCAGTATTGCTGGAAGCCTTTGCGACCCAATATAGGAAGGGAACTCTTTTGCCAGTCGGGGACTCTATACCGCTGGACTTCCTTCACTATTTAACACTGACATCGTTTACGAATCGTTTGTTAGAATCAGGGGTTACACTCTTTGCGATTCTATTAGCCGTGACCTTCTTTTTCGGAGCGAAAAGACGAGTACGTACATTGAAGGAAGAATACGAGGCATTTGATAAAGAGTTTCCACGATACTCACAAAATATGAAGGCTTTATCAATGGATGCGGATTTTAATGATCCTAAGCTAAAAGTTCTGGTGAAGGACCATAAATTCGTTTGCTACAATAAGGATTTTAGAGTGATTAAACTGAAAGAAGTACGAAATGTTCAAGTTCGTCGCCAAAAGGCAAAAAGCAGTGTCACTTATGCCATTGATTTTGCATTTGGCGGGAATAAGAATGTAACCATTCAATTGAAGAATCGTCCGGAAAACGTTCGCCAATTAGTGGAGTATTTAAATGAAAAAGAAGGAACCAAAATATCAATTCCATTTCAATGGTAATGGCTATAAGGTTCAATGAAGACGAGTCAAAAAATTCAATAGAAAGCTGGGATTCAGGATGCATAAAGGGTATGGAAGAAGAACAGGACCGATATGGGTAGTTGTGGCAATTATGGCCTTGGTGCTAGTAATCATTGCACGAGCTGGTTTTAAATCGTTCCAAAGTGCAGAGGACTTATACAAAGAAAATGAAGTTTACTATGTCAACGATAAAGGGTCTTCGGTAGCGATTAAGGTCTTAGATATCGACCCAGAACCGCTAGTGTTAAATGGACACAACTATTATTTAGTGAAACATGAGCGAGGCGTTGCGGTTTTCGAGACAAAAAAAGATGAATTGAACAATATCCTAGAAGCAAAGAAAGCTGCCGGAAACGCAGAAAATGTACTTGCAGGCGATAATCTTTATTTGAGTGTGCGTGTAACGCCGGAGCAAAGAAAAGGGAAAGGCTCTAACGTCAAGGTGAATGTGACGCCGGAGATGAAAGAAGCCTTTTATCAAAAATATAATGAGAGTCCGCTATATTCAGAAAATGCCAAGACGAAAATCGATGAATCCAGAATCTTGAAGTTGACTACTTCTGAAGATCAATGGGGAGATTCGGCATTCACGTTTGTCATGCTTGCCATCGTTCTTGGGCTTATCGGGTTCCAAATTTATCAAACGCGTCGCTTGAAGGCGCAGTATGCTCGATTTGATGCGTACTTCCCTGATTATGCGAACAATATGAAGCAGTTGTTGGATGATGCAGAATATGTCGATCCAAAACTCAAAATCCTCGTGATGGAAGGCATTCTTGTAAGCTACGACATTAACTTTACGGTCATCGACTTATCAGAAGTCAGCAAGGCATATCTCGTGTTTGAGAACAGAAGAAAAGGCGGCATGAAGGTTCATTTACGTTTTGAATATGCAAATAAGAAATACGACTCGATTCTCTTTAGAAGACAATTATTACGTCTCAAAGATCTTGTGGAATATTTAAACGAAGAATACAACTTAGGATTGAAAGTGGATTTTAGACTCCTAGGATAAGAAATAGAAATTGAAGGTGGAATATTTTTGCATAAAGGGATTTTTAGAAGAACATGGGGGATGTGGATTCTTACCGTCCTGTTAGGATTAACAGTGGCGATGGTGGGCGTTGTAGTGTCGTTTGGCTTTATGAGCGGACGTGACTTATACGAAAATGGAGTTATTTATGAAATGGAAAATGATTCCTCATCTAGCTCGATTAAAGTGTTAGATATTGACCCAAGCCCGCTTGAGATAGACGATGAAACTTATTATTTAGTGAAACACAATTATGGAGTGTCGTTCTTAAAAACAGATGCTTCTGAAATTAAACAAATTCTAGAGTTTAAAGAGGCGCTTTCTGAGAAAACAAACGCACTCGCCACTTCAGACTTCTACTTGAATATACGTGTAGTTCCTGAGAAGAAGAAAACAGGAAGATCCAGCGTTAAAACACTTATTACGCCAGAAATGAAGGAAGGCTTTGAACAGAAATTCAAACTTAGCCCTCTTTCTGTGCAGGCGCCTCTCGAGAAATTGGATAAAACGCATTATTTAACCATTACGAACAGTGCGGAAAGGTTTGTCGATATCGTAATGTTACTTGTAGCGATTGTGTTCTTTGTCATTGTATTGGTGTGGCAAATCGTTCGCGTTCGTCGCATCAAACAACATTATGCTCGTTTTGATGAGCTTTTCCCTGACTACAAGTATGATATGAAACGTTTATTAGATGATGCGGAGTATCTGGATGAAAAACTTGGTGTACTTATCAAAGACGGAATTTTAGTTTCTTATGGAACTGAGTTTAGGGTAGTGGACTTAGAAAA
The DNA here is from genome assembly GCA_937976325.1 of uncultured Carnobacterium sp. Lineage (GTDB taxonomy): Bacteria > Bacillota > Bacilli > Lactobacillales > Aerococcaceae > Granulicatella. The sequence goes on along the minus strand of CALJSD010000047.1, from coordinate 4,499 downwards.
AGCCGTTAGCGCATCCGTTCTTCGCCAAAAATCAAAATGGGGCGGGAAATATCGATTTACGTTCTTCAATGGAGGACGTAAGCAAGTAGAAGAAGTTCCGCTTGGCGATTTACAGGACAATATAATTGATTTAGTTCATTACTTGAGAGAAGTTTGCTCATATAATGTTTATATTCAATTTTAAAAAAATAAAATATTTTTTATGGTACACAAAACAGTCTACAATTTATTTGTAGGCTGTTTTTCTTTCTAGAAACCTTTTGGTACTGCGGTTTTTGTGAGGTTGCTGGAACATATAGTTCATCAAAAATACGTTAAAAAGTTAACAAATGTTAACCACAAAACAAGGCGAAACTTCATTATTTAGTGATACAATGAACATATCAAATCAAAGGACGTGATCTAATGGATTTCACAGGTAAAGTTGCCATTGTCACTGGTGGGGCAAATGGTATTGGTAAAGAAATCGTTCGCGGTATCGTTAACGGCGGCGGTTTTGTAGTCATTGCAGATATTAATGAAGCTGCAGCAAACAAAACTGTTGAAGAATTCGGACCAGAACACACAAGCTTCAAATACATGGATTTAGGAAATCATGAATCTATCGTAAAAAGCATGAACGAAATTTTAGCAGAACGCAAAGTAGACATCTTAGTGAACTGCGCTGGGGTTATTAGTGCAAAACCTTTCGACCAATTAACATACGAAGAATGGGAAAGAACTATCCGTATCAATCTTTCAGGATGCTTCTCAACAATTAGCACAATTTTCCCACACTTTATCGAAAACAAAGGTGGACGTATCGTAAACGTATCTTCAGTTGCTGCTAAACTTGGTGGTGGACTTTTAGGTACTGCTGCTTATGCTTCTTCTAAAGCTGGTTTAAATGGTTTAACAAAAGCCGTTGCTAAAGAAGGCGGTAAGTACAATATCGCATGTAACGCTGTATGTCCTTCATTCACTCGTACAGATATGACAACAGTTTTATCAGAAGATAAAGAAAAGAGCCAAAAAGTTATCAGCATGATCCCTCTTGGACGTCGTGCAGAACCTACTGAAATCGCTCAAATGATTCTCTTCTTCGCAAGCGACCTTGCAAGCTTCGTTACAGGGGAAATCGGTGACTGCGATGGCGGTATCACATTAGATGGCTGATTTTAGCTAGAGTCTTATTCCAAATCAGAGAAGGATTGTGAACAGTATGAAAAAGATTAAAATTCCTGGGGATACAATCATTATTCCAATGTTTATTGGATGTGTGATTAATACATTTTTCCCTCAAATATTACAAATTGGTGGATTTACCACTCCAATCGTGAAAGGTGCTGGACCACTTGTTGGGGCATTCCTCTTCATTATCGGGGGTACCATTTCTCTTAAAAACACACCAAAAGCCGTTGGACGTGGGGCAGCGATTATTTTAGCGAAAATCGCGGTATCTGTAGTCTTAGGGTTATTGGTTGCGAAAGTATTCAATGACAACTTCCTCGGACTTAGCGCCGTTGCCGTTATCGGTGCCATTTCAGTAGCCAATAACGCAATGTATGCGGGTATTGTAGATGTATACGGGGATGAAATCGATGCTGGTGCCGTTGGGATTACAACACTAAGTGTGGGACCAATGGTAACAATGGCCGTATTAAGTAGTGCCGGCCTTGCAAACATCTCGATTTGGAACTTAGTCGGAACTGTATTGCCACTTGTGTTAGGGATTGCGTTAGGGAATGCCTTCCCATACATGAAGAAAGTTCTTTCAAACGGGATTACAGCCATCATTATCGTCGTTGGTTTCTGTTTAGGGGCTAACATGAGCTTTGGCCAAATCCTTGAAGGTGGTCTACCTGGTATTTTACTAGGGGTAATTACTACATTTGTCGGTGGTATTGCATCTATCACCGCAGACCGCTTAACAGGTGGTAACGGGGTTGCCGGTGCTGCCATCTCAAGTACAGCAGCCAGCGCGATCGCTACACCAGCTGCACTTTCAGCAGTGGATGCATCATTCAAAGGAATCGAAGCAACAGCAACGACTCAAATTACAGCTTCAGTAATCGTAACAGCAATTTTAACTCCAATCTTAACAGCGTATATTGCTAAGAAATTCGGAAACAAAAAAGAAGCTGAAGCACAAGAAGCTTAATCGAATTTAAAAGTGAAACCACCTTGGAAAAATTTCCAAGGTGGTTTTTGTTTTGCCTTGAGTGTAACAATTATGTTACGTAACAAAAATGTTACATCGAAAAGTTGAGTTGTATCAAAAATGATACGTATCAAAATTGATACAAAAAGAGTAGAGTGTATCATACATAATACGTATCACGCATGATACATTTAGATTTTGCAAGGCTTTCAGATGGTTTTTCGCACAAAAAAAGAACCTCAAAACTGAATGGAAATCTTTTGAATTCTATAGTGAGAGCAGTAGTGAGTGTAACCAATGTGAATTACAGGCCGTTTTACGGCCTGTTTGAAGCTTGGTAGGGTTGAGACTTTGGCTCAACCCGATACAACTACTGCCATCACTATGAAGATATTCAAAAGATTGCAATGAAGTTTTGAGGTTCGTGTTTTTACAATGAATTACGCTTCACCGAAAATGCCTGTTGAAAGGTAACGTTCGCCTGTATCTGGTAATAGAACCACAACAGATTTGCCTTTTCCTAAGCGTTTTGCCACGCGTAGAGCGGCAGTGACAGCAGCTCCAGAAGAAATACCAGCAAGGATACCTTCTTTAGCAGCTAAGTTTTTCGCTGTTTCGATGGCATCGTCACTTGAAACAAGTTCAAAGCCGTCGATAACTTCGCGGTCGATAATGCTTGGCTCAAAACCAGCAGAAATTCCTTGGATGCGGTGTTTTCCTTTTTGACCTTTAGAAATAAATGGTGCTTCTTCAGGTTCAACCCCGATGATTTCAACGTCTTTGTTCACTTCTTTTAACGCACGGCCAACACCTGTGATCGTACCACCAGTACCGATACCACTGATGTAAGCATCTGGAGTTTTTCCGTCGAAGGCTTTAATAATTTCTTGCCCAGTTGTTTGATAGTGGATAGCTGGGTTTGCTTCGTTGTCGAATTGACGTGCCCAGAAGTAGCCAGGTTGTGCCGCTAATTCTTCTGCTTTGGCAACGGCAGCGCCGAATCCATCCGCAGCAGGTGTTAATAATACTTCTGTACCGTATGCTTTCATTAATTGACGGCGTTCGATAGACATTGATTCAGGCATGATGGTAATGACCTTGTATCCTTTGGCAGCACCGATTAATGAAAGTCCTACCCCTGTATTTCCACTCGTTGCTTCGATGATTGTGTCGCCAGGTTTTAGCGAGCCATCTTTCTCAGCTGTTTCGATGATGTTTAAAGCGATACGATCTTTGACAGATCCACCGGCGTTAAACGACTCGACTTTTACATATACATCTGCAGAATCGTCTGAAACTAAACGACGTAGTTTCACAAGGGGAGTGTTCCCGATTAATTCTGTGATAGTTTCTACTGATTTGACCATAAATGATCCCTCCATAAAGTTAGACTGGGCAACTTTAAGGGTTGCTTGTTACCATTGTAACGGGGATTGATACTGGGTACAATACTTTTGTTTCAAAAAAACAGAAAAAAGCCTAGAAAAATCAAATCAGGTGTGATACACTAACTGCTAGCAAGGGCTTTTAAACTCATCCAGAGAGGTGAGAAAGGCTAAGATCAAGTTTATTAGACTAGCCCTACGCTTAAAAAACATAGGGCTTTTTGTGTGCACAAAAACGCCCGGAAAAGAGGGTAAAATGGAGTTACAAACTTCAAAAGTCGATCTGTTGTTAGATGTGGATCAAAAACCGGAGCTCGTGCCTGGGCTGCTACTAAGTTTACAGCACGTGTTTGCGATGTTTGGTGCCACTGTTTTAGTGCCGTTAATATTGGGGATGCCAGTATCGGTTGCTTTATTTGCGTCAGGATTAGGAACGCTAATCTATATGGTTGCGACGCAGTTTAAAGTGCCTGTTTACTTGGGATCCTCTTTTGCTTTTATTACGGCGATGCAATTCGCGATGGCACAAATGGAAGGGAAACCAGACGCTGCGCAAACAGGGGTTGTGTTAGTCGGACTACTCTATGTGGTTGTGGCTATTTTTGTTAAATTGTTAGGAACGAATTGGATTAACCGACTCTTACCACCAATCGTCATCGGACCAATGATCATCGTCATCGGTCTAGGTCTTGCCAATAGTGCGGTAACGAATGCTGGATTTGTAAAAGATGGTGACTGGAAGGCAATGTTCGTTGCAGTCGTAACATTCCTCATCACAGCATTCATTAATACAAAAGCAAAAGGATTTTTAAAAATTATTCCATTCCTATTTGGGATTATTGGAGGTTATATTGCTGCTGTAGTATTTGGTTTGGTTGATTTCACTCCAGTGCTAAAAGCGGATTGGATTGCGATTCCTCAATTATATTTACCATTTTCAACAAATGGATTTTTCAAAGAATATCATTGGTATT
>CALJSD010000046.1 GCA_937976325.1 uncultured Carnobacterium sp. | reverse complement strand
CAGAATGGCTCGAACCGGTGTAACATTAACGTCACTAGGAAAGAATTCCCCAAGACATTGTAGAAAGCACAATTATCACTTTTTTAAAAGCGAAGAAAATGTTTTAAAAGTCATTCCTAAAAAGCCGTGGATTTCTTATAGTAGCAGTAACGTGAAAGACATCGAAAGAGAATTATGCGGAGTAGGGACAAGTCCCGTACTCCGCATTTGAATCTTCGAAGGTGAGAGACAGAATGGCTCGAACCGGTGTAACGTTACCGCTACTATAAAAAGAAATCCGTAAGGATTTTTAGGAATTATTATAACAATCATTTCCTTCGCGCAACTCCGTTCTGTTGAAAAAGTCGCTCTTTTTCTGTAAACTGTTCTCTATATAGGAGGCGCGCATGACGATTAGAGAGTTTATTCAATTGAGTATTTTAAAACCTAATAAAATTTGGACGATTTTACAAAATCCACTAAAGAAAATCAAAGGAATCTTTTTCCTACTCGTATTACTTGTCTCGATTCCTGGCTTTATTCGTGCTGGAAAAGATATCGCAAGTATGAATACGAATTTAGGAATCGTTGCAAAACAGTTCCCAGACCTTTCAATTCAAGATGGCAAATTATCGGCGGGTGACAATACAGGATTTGTTTACCGTTCAGATGTGTTTAATGTTGTATTTGACCCAAGTGGGAAATCGACAGATAATGACGTGACTTCTGAGTCTGGTCAAGGAATTCCATCTATCGGAATTTTACAAGATCATATCGTGATCGATACTATTCTAAATACAGCTAAATTTTCTTATGAAGGCTTAAACGGCTTTAATAAATCAAATGTAGAGCAGTTTATTCAAGAGTTCCAATCAAAATTGTGGATGGTATTTATCGGTGTTATGTTATTCGGCTTTGTTTATAATACGATTGTCGTTTATATTTTGATGATTATCATCAGCTTCGTCGTACGATTGTTAACGGCGTTGTTTATGAGAGCCTACATTCAAATGCATCCAACCGTATCGAAACAATTAACGATTGCTGCAATGTTCTTGCCGGCAACCATCTATATGGTGATTGGCGTGTTAGGAATCGGCGGAGGAGTGGGGATGTTTATGTATCTACTAGTGACATCAACCTTTAACTGGCTCCTTGGAATGCGAGAATTCATCGCTCAGCAAAATAAAAACCAATAAAAAATAACTCTTAGAAACGAGAAAAAAGTTTCTAAGAGTTTTTCTTTAGCCAAAATCCACAATAAATAGTAGAGACTAAATTTCTAAACTGAGATTACGAAGAAATATACGGATTCTACCCTCGCTGGGGTGATTGACAACACTTAACACCTCCCGGCTTCCATCTTCCAATACTCCTAAAATGGTATGATAAGCCTCTTTGGAAACCTGTTTGTCCCTGCGGGTGGCAATGAAAGTGGCATCGATATAAACTGCCAAATAATGAGAGGAAAGCCAGCGGTTGAGCCATTGCTCAACGTCTTCACGGCAACTGTTGCTTAAATAAGAAACTTGCTGTTTACTATAAGTGCGACCATAAATAGTTTCAGATATCTCACCTATCTGCTCAGTGGTAAGACCTTTGGTGTAAAGAAGATTGAACAACTTTGCACGTTCTT
>CALJSD010000045.1 GCA_937976325.1 uncultured Carnobacterium sp. | reverse complement strand
GTTCTATAGCAATAGTAATGGGGGATAGCAACCAATGTGAATTACTGACTCTAGGATGAAATCCGTAGAGTCAGTTTGAAGCTTGGTAGGAATTGAGACGCTAGGCTCAATCCGGTGCCCCATTACCGTAGCTATGAAGCTAACCGCAACCGTTCAAGAAGGCTTGTAAGAAAAACGCAAGTTTTATTAAAATAAAAAGCGAAGCGCAACAGAAAGATGCCCCTGCATTGCAGGGGCATCTTTCTATTGTTTATTCAACTCGTTTACGAGATCAATCATACTCAAATCATGCGAGCAGATCACCGTTTTCCCTTTAATTACAGGAAGAGCAAAGTTGCTCAAAATAATCTTGTAATCTGATTTTTCTAAAATATCTAGCGAAATTTCAAGCTGGTCATACGTATGATACTCGAAGCGGTTTGCCGCGTTGTGTTCTAAATACGATGCCAAGAATTTTGGATAGTATTCGTCGAAGTCGTTTAAGATCAAGACTTTGATTTTCTCTTGTTTCGCTTGCAACTGAGCAACAAGACCTTCCCAGTGCGTGTAGAACGTGTAAATCAAGTGCGAAATATTTCGTTGACGCTTCACGTTCTTGATTTCTTGTTGGTACTCCTCAAGAAGTGCTGCAACATCATTGTAGAACTCAGGCGAGAGCGATTTGAAGAAGTTCATCAATGGTTTCTTCTTATCGAATAAGATGAAGTCTGAGTGCACTTCGATACGCTCTAATTGAGACGTGTTGTGTAAGTGCCACAATAGTAAATCATAGTTTTCGCATTTCAAGTCGTAGCGTTTTTCAAGACTTTGGATATTCGTCACTAATGTATCGAACGATAGGCGGTCACGAACTTTTTCCTGACGAGCGGCTGAGAATTCTTCAACAGTTAGGAAGAAGTGCGGTTGTAAGAAAATCGAGAAGGATTGTTCCAGAATTTCAGGAGTTACCATGATTCCAGTTTCTTTCACGAATTGCTCAACGATTTCGTCTAAGCCATCTAATTGATTGTAGTAATCGTAGAATTTATCTTTGCTTTCGAAGTTTTGTACGAAATGCCCTTGATAAGATCGGAAGAAGTTCACCGTGAAGATCATCTTGAAAACACGGTATCCTTCAAAGCTTTGTGGGAAGTTCGAAGACTTGAAGAGGTCTACTAGAATTTTTTCTAGAGAAGCTTCGTCTACAAAGTCGAAAGGCCATTCAAAGAAGCCTGTCTTTTCAGCAAAGTATTGAACGAAGAAGAAACGAATGTCTTGTTCATTTCCAATAAATTGCAAGTTTTTCTTCGAGATTTGGAAATCGAATTTTTTCTTTAAGCTATTATTGATTTTTTGAATGTAACGATTCAATGTTGAAGTCGTTATAAATAGTTTTTGCGTCATTTCTGCAACAGTCGTTTCTTCGTGTAAGAATAATTGTTCCAGAATTTCGTAGCAAATAGAATGTGAATAATAATAAGGATAGACCACTTCAGTACTTAAGTTTTGTGGTAATTCGATACGCACCCCGTTCGTCGAGAAGAGGATATCGAGTCCATCAATCTTATCACGTAAAAATGCGAGGTCGATTTTGATGGCGCGGGTAGAAACTTTAAAGGTTTTTGCGAGTTCATCGATATGAACCCAGCCGTTTGCTTGGACTAAATAGTCTACAATATCAATTTGTCGGTTTTGATTTTTTGAAAGTAATGCTCTCATTTCTTTCTCCCTTTTCATGTTAGTTGTGTCACACGCTAAATCGCTAAAATACAATATATCACACTTTAGGTGTAAATAGTATCTATTTTTCACCGTAAAATTTTGAAAATAATTCTAAGAAAAATGAAAATGAAAACGATAAAAATGTAAACAAAATATTTTTTCAAAAAAATAGGGGTTATCTATTGCGTGAATTGTCAGAATATTATATACTACTCTCAAGTTGAAAAATTCATCCATGAAAAGAGGGATCTTATGAAATTAAAGAAATTCACATTAGGCGCTGTGGTTGCAGCGATTTTAGCAGGTTGTGGAAACGCAGCAGATAGTAATACAGTCAAAATCGGAGGGAACTTCGAGTTAACAGGGAACGTAGCGACTTACGGTACTTCCATGAACAACGGGGCTCAATTAGCCGTTGAACAAAAAGGGAAGTTATTAGATAAGGAATTAAAATACGTTTCATACGATAACAAATCAGACAAAACAGAAGTGGCTTCTGTAGCGAAGAAATTAGCTTCTGAAAAAGTGGTCGGCGTTGTCGGACCAGCAACAACAGGGGATGCTTCAGTATCAATCCCAGTTAATGAACAAGCAAAAATCCCAACAGTCTTCCCAGCAACAACAGGGGACGGCGTAACATTGAAAAACGCAGAAGATGCATCTTCAGTATATGAATACATCTACCGTGTATGTTTCTCTGACAGCTACCAAGGGGTTGTAGGAGCGAACTTCGTACACAAGAAATTCGGAAATGCTAAAGTAGCCATCTTACAAGATACAGGTAACGACTACTCTAAAGGGTTAGCAGATGCCTTTGAAAAAACTTACACTGACAGCAAAATCGGTGGAACAGTTGTCACTCGTGAATACTACCAATCAAAAGACACAGACTTCCAAGCAGTTTTAACAACATTGAAATCTAAAGACTTCGATGTATTATATGTTCCTGGTTACTACGAAGAAGTTGGTCTAATCATCAAACAAGCACGTGAAATGGGTATCACTCAACCAATCGTTGGTGGGGACGGACTTTCAAGTGACAAGTTAGCAGCATTAGCAGGTAGCAGCGCAAACCTTTCTAACGTTTACTACACTTCACACTTCTCAACATTAAGTGATGATGCAGACGTTCAAGCGTTCGTTAAAGCGTACAAAGAAAAATATGGTACAAACCCAGATACTTTCGCCGCTTTAAGTTATGATGCAACTCAATTGTTAATGAAAGCTATCGAAACTGCAGGCTCAACTGATCCTCAAGCAATCACAAAAGCTTTAGCAGCAACAAAAGACTTCGATGGTGTAACTGGTACATTCTCAATGGGTGCTGACCACACACCAGTGAAATCAGCCGTTGTTATCGAGTTCCAAAACGGACAAGAAGTAAGTGCTCAAGAGTACTCAGCTGAGTAATTAAGTTTTAACAGTATTTTTTAAGAGAGGCACGAAGGGGACTTCCGCCTCTCTTTTCCACTAGATAAGGATAGATTTGAAAGGAGAAAATATATGGAGTTGTTAATGCAACAATTGGTAAACGGGCTTGCAGTCGGAAGTATTTACGCGTTGATTGCGCTTGGATATACCATGGTTTATGGGACAATTAAGCTCATTAACTTCGCACACGGTGATGTGTACATGATGGGGGCGTTCATTGGATATTTTGCCGTAATGGTATTGAAGATGAATGTATTCGTAGCGCTCTTAGTAGCGATGGTTGCCTGTGCGGTCTTAGGGGTTGTGATTGAACGTGTGGCCTACAAGCCGCTTCGTAATTCGACTCGTGTAGCCGCGTTGATTACGGCGATTGGGGTGTCATACCTATTAGAAAATGCAATGAGTTATTTCTTTGGAGCGGAATCTCGTCCGTTTCCTTCAGACTTCGGAACTGAAACGATCACATTATTCGGAGACGTTTCAGTCAACGGAAAACAAATTTTGATTTTCGGAGTGACCGTCGTCTTAATGGCGTTATTACAATTTATCGTTCGTTATACAAAAATGGGGAAAGCCATGCGTGCAGTTGCCGTTGATGAGCAAGCAGCTCAACTGATGGGGATTGACGTAGACGGAGTAATTTCCTTTACATTCGCGCTTGGTTCAGCGCTTGCCGGGATTGCCGGTGTCCTTGTTGGGGTGTACTACAATACCATCTCAACAACAATGGGGATTACAGTCGGACTAAAAGCCTTCGTTGCGGCGGTACTTGGTGGTATCGGTAGCATTCCTGGGGCCATGGTCGGTGGGTACCTCATCGGTCTATTAGAAACAATGGTAAGCTTCTTCGGTTACTCACCATACCGTGACGGAGTCGTTTACTTCCTATTATTCATTATTTTAATCGTGTTACCAGCTGGATTGTTTGGTAAAAATGTCAGAGAGAAAGTGTAGGTGAAGAAGATGCAAAGATTTCATAAAAAGAATATTCGTTGGACGCTGTTCGCATTAGGAATGTACGCTCTTCTTTTCGTACTTGTACAAACAGGAGTGATTAACTTCTACTACGAAAGTACCTTCATTAATATCATGATCAATATTATCTACGCTGTTGGATTGAACCTTATTCTTGGGGTTGCCGGTCAGTTCTCACTTGGACATGCCGGATTTATCGCGATTGGTTCTTATAGCGGTGCGATTCTTGGGAAAATGATGAACGGTCTTCCTGGATTATTTGCTGGGATGGCAGTCGGAGTAGTCATCTCTGTTATCGTCGCGTTCCTTGTTGGATTACCAACGCTTCGTTTAAAAGGGGACTACCTAGCGATTGCGACTCTTGGGGTTGCGGAAATCATCCGTGTAGCCGTAACAAACATGAAAATTACTAATGGTGCTGCTGGTATCAGCGGGGTGCCTTTAACAAACACATGGACGATTACATATATCGCCTTAGTATTAACAACAATCTTAATCTTGAACTACACATTCAGTAGTGCAGGTCGTGCCACTTACGCGGTCTTACAAGACGAAATCGCTGCGGAATCGATGGGGGTTCAAGTCACAAAATATAAAATCTTGGCCTTCGTATTAGGAGCAGCCACTGCAAGTATCGGTGGAACGCTTTCTGCCACAACGCTTGGAGCGGTAACGCCAAGTGACTTCACGTTCATGAAATCAATCGAAGTGTTAATCATCGTTGTATTCGGTGGTATCGGAAGCTTCACAGGTTCATTCGTGGCAGCCGTATTACTTGGAATCATCAACCTTGTCCTACAACCATTTGGACAATTACGTATGATCATCTATGCGGTAGCGTTAATCTTAATCATGATTTTCCGTCCAGGTGGATTGCTTGGTACTTGGGAATTCAAACTAGGAGACTTCAAGTTTTCTAAGAAGAAAGAAACAAAGGAGAGTGGGAAGTAATGTTATTAGAAGTTAATGGACTAACAAAAAACTTTGGCGGACTTTCTGCTGTTTCTAACGTTTCGATGAAAGTAAATAAAGGCGAGTTAATCGGACTTATCGGGCCAAACGGGGCTGGGAAAACGACTTTCTTCAACTTGTTAACAGGGGTTTATGAGCCAACAGAAGGAACAGTTAGCTTAGAAGTAGACGGGCAGTTGAAAAACTTAAACGGACTTCCGCCTTACAAGCGTACAAGCCTTGGAATGGCACGTACCTTCCAAAATATTCGTTTGTTTAAAGATTTATCCGTACTAGAAAATGTAATGATTGCCATGCACGCACACTCGAGCGATTCATTGTTCTCAACATTATTCCGTACGAAAAAATACTATGATACAGAAGCAAAAATGCGCGAAGAAGCGGTTGAATTGCTAAAGATTTTCAACTTGGATACACTTAAAGATGAAAAGGCGAAAAACTTAGCATACGGGCAACAACGTGAACTAGAAATCGTTCGTGCCTTAGCGACAAAACCAAAAATCTTATTCTTGGATGAGCCTGCAGCAGGGATGAACCCTCAAGAAACGGCTCAATTAACCGAATTGATTGCCAAAATTCAAAGAGAGTTCGATTTAACAGTGGTGTTAATCGAGCATGATATGTCGCTTGTTATGAAAATCTGCCAACGCATTTACGTGTTGGAATATGGAAGACTTCTTGCAGAAGGAACTCCAGAACAAATTAAACAAAATCCTGCAGTTATTAAAGCGTACTTAGGAGGTGAGTAGATGTTAGAAGTTAAAAATTTATCAGTTCATTACGGAATGATTCAAGCCGTACGTAATGTTGATTTTAAAGTGAACGAAGGGGAAATCGTGTCGCTTATCGGGGCAAACGGGGCCGGAAAGTCAACAATTTTGAAGACTTTATCAGGGCTCATCCATCCTTCAGAAGGCGAAATCATATACTTAGGTGAGAACATCGCTTCAACATCTGCGAAGAAAGTCGTTGAGAAAGGACTCGTGCAAGTGCCAGAAGGACGTCACGTATTCCCAGGATTAACGGTAAAAGAAAACCTTGAACTAGGGGCATTTCTACGCAAGGATAAAGAAGAAATTCAAAAAGATATGGAAGCCGTCTTCGAACGTTTCCCAATCTTGAAAGAACGGAAAGACCAAGATGCACAAACGCTCTCTGGTGGGGAACAACAAATGTTAGCGATGGGCCGTGCGTTAATGAGCCGACCAAAACTATTGCTCCTCGACGAACCTTCAATGGGGTTAGCGCCAATCTTCATCCGCGAGATTTTCAAAATCATTCAAGAAATCCAAAAGACAGGGACAACGGTTTTACTCATCGAGCAAAATGCGAAAATGGCATTGTCGATTTCAAATCGTGCGTATGTTCTAGAAACTGGATCGGTAGTACTGAGCGGTACAGGACAAGAGTTGTTAGAAAGTGATGAAATTCAGAAAGCATATCTAGGAGGGTAATCATGGAAGTTAAAGATTATATGTCAACCAACGTTATTACAGTAACGCCTGAAACAACGGTTATGAAAGCTCTAGACTTAATGAAGGAGCACGACATTCACCGCTTGCCAGTTGTAGAAGATGGAAAGTTAGTCGGACTATTAACAGAAGAACTTGTTGCAGGGCACTCACCTTCAATGGCGACAAGCCTATCGATGCATGAGTTGAACTATTTATTAAACAAGACAACTGCTAGCGAAATTATGCAAAAGCAAGTCTTAACAGTGAAGGCTCACACATTATTAGAAGAAGCAGCATCTCTTATGCGTCAGCAAAATGTTGGCGTCTTACCAGTCGTAGATGCGCGTGGACATGTTGAAGGGATTATTACCGACAAAGATATTTTCGATGCGTTTATCGAAATTTCTGGATACAACACTCCAGGTTCTCGTTTATTCATTGAAATCAATGAGGATAAACCAGGTCCGCTGGAAGAAATTTCAAATGTGTTGCGCGAAAACAACGTGAACGTTTCGACGATTTCTGTATATCATCGCGATGGGAAAGTGCAAGTGGTGCTTCATGTGGACTCGACTGAGCCCGATGAAGTGGCGGACTTTATCGCACAAAAAGGCTATCGCGTGATTTCAGCGATGAGAAAGTAAGTTAAAGGGTTAAAGCGTTGCTTTAAAATCCTTGGACATCTTCATAGTTATAGAAACAACTGCACCGGCCTGAGCCTAGGTCTCAGGCCTTGCGAAACTCAAAGAGCTCCAAAGCGATTCTCGCTATGGGGCTCTAATTCTTTTCGCATGCGACCGTTATTTCTATGACTATAGAGTCCAAGGATTTTTTTTGCAACGCTAACCTAGGATGCCTTTTGCATCGAGAATCATGATTTTGTGGGGTGCAGGAACCGGGCTGAGTCCACAGCGGGCGTTGAGTGGAGGCGGGGGACGGTGTATAATGGTGGGGAGATTCAAGGAGGTTTTGCGGATGAAATTTGATTTTACAACGGAATATGACAGACGTGGAATGGACGCGCTGGCGGTTGATGGGCTGGGGTTAATTCCAGGGAAGTCGCCAGATAGACCGAAGAAAGGCTTCGATGTGATTCCGATGTGGATTGCGGACATGAGTTTTCCAACCGTGCCAACGGTGATTTTGGCGATGCAAAAACGATTGGAACATCCGATTTTCGGGTACTTTATGCCTTCTAAAGAGTACTACGAGAGCATTATTCAGTGGCATGCGCGCCACCATCAAGTGACTGGGTTAACGCGTAAGCATATCGGTCATGAAAATGGCGTGCTTGGAGGAGTCGTTTCGACATTGACTTCGTATGCTGCACCTGGAGATGCGGTGTTAGTGCATAGTCCAACCTATGTCGGCTTTACG
>CALJSD010000044.1 GCA_937976325.1 uncultured Carnobacterium sp. | reverse complement strand
TGTTATATCCCCCAAAAGGATGAAATAATTTTGTTTGATCCTAACTTATTCTAAAATAACAACACAAAACCCTGACCAGCGACGGCCAGGGTTATTTTTTAACTATTTTTTGAATAGCAATCCAATGAGTTGCCCTATGAGACTGACAACTGCATACATCAGAATATAAATGGCCGCAGAGTCATTTAGTAAAAAGAGATTCGGAATCCATAAGAGACCAATCACAATCGGGAAATACCAATAATATCCAAACTTTACCGAAAACAGCATCGAAGCAACAAAGACGATGAACGGAATTCCAATCAATAGTAAGAACATTGCACTTCCTGTATCATGAATCAGAAAAACAGGGATTAAATAATAGATTAAAGCAACAACAACGTACACCAGTAACTGTCTATACTTCGAAGGCATCATGACCCCTCCTCTATTGATTCTATTTTCCTATCCCCAGTATACCATATCTCCTTTTACATCGAGTGCCATTTCGAGCACTAAAAAAGCATGAAACAAATTTGTTCCATGCTTACAATTCACTCTTTAGTTTTGTGAGAAGAGATTTTTGATGGCATCAAAAATCGATTGGAAGAATTGGGCGATTTTATCGATCCATCCTTCGTTTTTGGCTTGTTCGACTAAGCTGTTAATCTTTTCGCCGACTGATTTCGACAAGTTGTTTAATTGCTCTAATACTTGTTTGGAATCAATCGCACTTGTATTTTGGTAGTTTTGCGCAAAAGCAACTAAGGCATTAATTTGATCTTGAGAAATCACATTTTGCAATGAGTTGTTCTTCAAGGCGTCGTTAATAATACGTTCGATATCTTCTTTTGTCGCTAATTGTCCTTGCTTTTGTTTGAGTTCTGCAAGTTCTTTTTTGATTTCAATCATCGCTTTATCAAGTTTTGACGAATCAAATCCCTTCGCATTGGCATTTTCTTGAGCGATTTTATTCGTCACTTCTAACTCTTGTTGCGCGACTTCGGTACGTTTGGAATCCAGTTGTACCCCGTTGGCTTCAAAGGCTTTATACACCCCTGTTAAGGCTGATTCACCGGTTACTTTCGATACCGCTGCTACTTCGATTTCCGCATCTGTTACACCAGCTGTAATCGCCGCATTGGCATATTGCTCGGCTGTGACGAGCGTGATATTTTCAGGCGTCTTGATTTTCACCTTCACACCTGTACCCTTGTCCGTCTTTTGAACCATCACAGACGAAATCATAACAGACGTATTCCCGTCACCACTTCCAAGATATTTGATTAAATCTTGGCCTGTAGCTGTTTCGGTTAATACGGTATTTGCATCTTTAATGCCAAGTAATTGTGATGTTTGTTTAATTTGCGCATCATTTAGTCCACCACCATAGACTACGGTTGGTTTTCCCCATTTTTCATTAACGGTCGTTGTATCGATGGCATATGCACTCTTCATGGATAATCCCATCAATGCAAGGACGATTGCGGTTGCCTTCACCCATTTTTTCATGAATGAACCTCCTTTGTATTCAATCGTAACTTACTCGTTACACATATAGTATACAAAAAGAACTTTAAGAAAAAAGTGTTCTTTCCTTAAAGTTCTTTATCTATTTGTTTAAGAATTGGTTAACGTCTACGCGCAAATGCCCTCAATGTTGTTGGTGATAATAGCATGATGATTGGATAAATTTCCAAACGTCCTGCAATCATCCCAATCGCAAGTACAAATGTATTGAAATCAGAATACATTGAGAAGTTGCTTGTAGGCCCCACTTGCCCAAGACCTGGCCCGATGTTGTTAAAGGTTGCGGCCACACTTGAAAAGGCAGTGGTGAAATCACCTGCTTCAAATGAAACAGAAAGTAATAATACGAGAAAGACCAACACGTACACAATCAAGTAGTTGGCGATACTCTTTTCCATCTTATTATCGATTGGTTTTCCGTTCATCGTTGGAACAAATACACGACGCGGTTGCCCCATGCGTTTCAATTCGGCAATCGCACTCTTGAAGTGCACGATCACACGAGAGACTTTAATTCCCCCGGCTGTTGACCCTGCACATCCTCCAATAAACATCAGTAGTAAGAGCAGTACATGTGGGAACAATCCCCAGAGTCCAAAGTCGACCGTTGAATACCCGGTTGTCGTCATAATAGATGATACTGTAAAGAACACGCTACGAATTGGAACACCTAATGCCGATTGCGTAACGGACAATACGATGAAAATAATCATCGTAAAGCTGAGGACGATTCCAACATAGGTACGCATTTCTTCGTCTTTAATCACGTCTTTCACAGCGCCTAATAAAATGAAGTAATACAGGTTAAAGTTGATTCCGAAAAGCATCATCCCTACCCCGATAATCCATTCAACGGCTGCTGGATTAGCGTAAATACTAAATCCGGCATTATTAATCCCGAAACCACCTGTCCCTGCTGTACCAAACGATAGTAACAAGGCATCAAAGAGTGGCACTTGGAAGACGACTAAAATAATCGTCAACACGGCTGTCATTGCCAAGTAAATTAAATACAAAATTTGAGCGGTATGCGCTAATTTCGAAACGAGTTTCCCAAACACAGGGCCTGGAACTTCCGCACGCATGAGCTGTACCGATTCAGAACCATGACTTGGCAGAATCGCAAGGGCGAATACAAGTACCCCCATCCCACCGACTAAGTGAGTGAAACTTCTCCAAAATAATGAAGAATGTGCTAGGACTGAAAGGTCTGGAACAATACTTGAACCAGTAGTCGTTAATCCACTCGCCGTTTCAAAGAAGGCATCTACCACATTTGGAATTTCTCCTGTGAAGACAAATGGTAACCCACCAAAGAACGAGAGTAAAATCCAGCTTAAGGCAACGGTCACGACCCCGTCACGTGCCATGATTTTTAGCGGCTCTGGCTTTTTAAAGCTTAGGAGTGAACCGATGACTAATAGAATCAAAATCGTACCCGCATAGGCGAGTTTTTGAGAGAGTGACTCTTGATAAATAAAGCTAACGATCAGTGGTAAGGCTAAGAGCGCCGCTTCAACTTGAAGCATCTTTCCCACGAAATAGCGAACTGTTTTGATATTCATTCAGACACCTCTATTCCAAAATGTCGTTAATGTCATCAAAGTCTTTTTCCGTTGTAACGACGATTACCTTATCAAATGGTTCAATCGTATCACTACCGGCTGGGTAAATGAGTTGTTCTCCACGCACGATAAACGCAATCAAGAGGTTGGATTTTGTCTTCAACTCAGATAGAGGAATTCCACAAATCGCACTATTCTTTTGAACACGGAATTGCAATGCTTCAACTTGGTTATCCGCTAAACGGTATAACGCTTCGACATTAGATCCTTGTGTATTCGAACGTGAACGAACGAATTGGATAATTTCGTTGGCAACAATTCGTTTTGGCGTTACGATTGATTGATTATCAAAGCCTTTAAACACTTTAAGAAGTGCTGGACGGCTCATCTTCGTAATAATCTTTTGCACACCCTGTTGTTTTGCATACGCTGAAAGAATTAAGTTTTCTTCATCAATCCCTGTCATCGATACGAATACATCGTACTCTGTAATGCGTTGTTCTTCTAATACGTCATGGTCCGTTCCATCGGCATGAATGATGGTTGAATGTGGGAACGCATAGCTTAACGTTTCACAGCGTTCTTCGTTCACTTCGATGACTTTTGTGTTGATTTTTGTTTGTTTCAACATATTGAGTAAGTAATAAGTAATACGTCCTCCACCGACAATCGTAGCAGAAGACACACTCTTCGTTACTTGTCCAGTTAATTTCAAGAAATTACGTAAGTCTGGATATGCCCCTGTAATGTAAACATGGTCTCCTGATTCTAATGTTGAATCCCCATCTGGAATGAAGCTTTGGTCGTCACGATGAATCACACAGATTAAGATAGATTCAAAACGATTACGCACTTCTTTCAGCGTTAAACCTGCAAGAGCTGAACCTTCGTTGATTTCTAATTCGAGTAAGCTGACACGGTTCCCTACGAAATTTTCTACACTTAATGCAGAAGGATAATTAAAGTTATTCGCGATATCACGAGCCGTTGAAAGCTCTGGGTTAATCAGTAGTGAAATCCCTAGACTTTCACGAACGAGTTGTAATTGTTGTGAATACTCAGGATTACGCACACGCGCAACCGTATATTCCGCCCCAATTTTCTTCGCTAGAATAGACGCAATAATATTAATTTCATCCATTTCTGTTACAGAAATAAAGATGTCACAGTTTTCCACCCCTGCTTCCACAAGAATGTCGTAGCTGGCACCATTTCCGCAAATCCCCATAATATCGAATTTATTTAATAGTCGATCGATTAAATCTTGGTTTTTATCAATCAATACAATGTCATTTTCTTCCGTTGAGAGCTCCTGGCAAATCACTTCGCCGACTTTTCCCCCACCGACAACAACAATTTTCATTTTGTTTCCTCCAGATTGAAAATCTTATACCTTCCTATTTTACCTTTCTGGTGCGAAAAGGTCAAAGTTTATCTTGTTTTCTAAAGGGGCAAAGCGTGTTACACTAAGGTCGGAGGTCATTATGAACGAACACGAATTACAACAATTAACCGAGGAGATTTCTCGCACCCATTTTCACCGCGAATTCACGCATCAAATTAGCTATAACAAACGCCTGCGTTCCAGCGGTGGTCGTTATATTCTGAAGAGTGGCAATATCGAGATGAATCCACTCGTCGAACAAGAACTGGGGCTAGAAGCGCTCATTGGTGTCATTAAACATGAACTCTGCCATTACCACTTGCATCAAACAGGTGGAGGCTATCGTCACAGAGATTCTGACTTCAAACGCCTGCTTCAT
>CALJSD010000043.1 GCA_937976325.1 uncultured Carnobacterium sp. | reverse complement strand
CGTGAGCTACAAAACGCTCTGGTGAATGAAGAAATCGACCTTGGTGTTCTCTCTTTCCCTAAGGTTGAGTCCGATATTGTGATTGAACCGTTCCAACAACACTTCATTGGTTATCATGCAAGTCTTGTCGTTCCTAAAGGTCATCCCCTAGCTTCGAGAGACTCTGTCACCTTTGAAGACTTAAAGGACGAACGTTTCAGCACTTTGTCTAAACACTTTATGCTTGGAAAGTTATTACACCAACGCTCAAGACATTTTGGTTTTGAACCGAATATTGTTTATGTGGACGATAACTGGGAAGTACTCCTTGCCAGTCTTGCAACGTTTAACTCCGTTTGCATCATGGCTTTAGAGTATAAAGAATTCTACCCAGACGACAATCTTGTTTGGATTCCACTGTTAGATAAAAATGGATTCTTCCCAATTGGAGTTGCCTATCGTCCAAACGCAACTTATTCGCAAAACATCTTAGAACTCATTGAATTATTACGAACTTTATAAGGATTCCTCTGTTTTTATTGTACATTCCTTGTGAAGTTTTTACCAATTGAATTTTCTTATAGTTGTATTAGTTTTTCTTATAGAACAACAAAAAAGGAACGAACTTCTCTCAAAGTTCGTTCCTTTAACTTTTCAATTTAATAAACTAGATAGCCCAGTCTCCGTTACGGAAGATTGGAACAACAGTACCGTCTTCACGAATGCCATCTACGTTCATTTCTGGTCCACCGATCATGAAGTCCACGTGAACATCCGCACGGTTTAATCCAGCTTCTCTTAATTCTTCTTCAGTTTCGAAGTTTTCTCCACCTTTAACACTTGTTGCATAAGCAGAACCAATTGCTAAGTGGTTTGATGCATTTTCATCGAATAATGTGTTGAAGAATGTAATGCCTGATTGTGAGATTGGTGATGGGTCGCTTACTAACGCAACTTCACCTAATCCACGAGCACCATTGTTTTCGAATACTAAGTCTTTCATTACTTGGTCTCCTTTTTCAGCAGATACTTCTGTGATTTGACCGTCTTTGAAAGTCACTTTGATACCTTCGATAATATTACCGTTGTAGCTTAATGGTTTTGTGCTAGATACATATCCGTCAGCGACACGGAAGTCAGGAGCTGAGAAGACTTCTTCTGTTGGCATGTTTGCGATGAAGTGTTCTCCTTGAGCGTTCAAGCTTCCAGCACTTTCCCAAACATGGTTTTTAGGCATTCCAAGAGTTAAGTCTGTTCCTGGTGCAGTGTAGTGTAATTTTACGAATTGTTCTTTGTTTAAAATAGCTGCTTTTTTGTCTAATTTTTCTTCGTGTTCTTTCCAAGCTGCCACTGGATCATCAGCGTAAACACGGCAAGTTTTGAAGATTTGATCCCATAATAAATCTACTGCTTCTTCATCAGTTGCAGCATTAGGGAACACTTTCTTCGCCCATTCTTTACCAGCAGCCGCTGCTACAGTCCAGCTCACTTTGTTGGCTTGTGTTGCTGTACGTAATGGTTTTAATGCAAGGCTTAATGCTTTTGTTGATTTTTGAAGACGTTCTGCTGATACTCCAGCAAATGCATCTGGATCCGCTGAGCGAACGTTTAAGCGGCTTGCTTTCTTTTCTAATAAGTAGTTCATTTCTGCTACACGGTATTCTGGAACGTTTGTGATACGGTCTTCTGCAGCGTGTAATAAGCGTTCACGGCCTACGAAATCGTCAGCCCATGATACGATTACTTCGCTTGCTCCGTGTGCGTAAGCTTCTTTTACTAATAAACGAGCTAAAGGTGCTTGGTCTACGTCAATCACAATATTCACTGTGTGACCTGGTTGCACGTTAATCCCTGTTGAGATTAATAATTTAGCGTATTTTTCTAAGTTTTTGTCGAAATCTTTTAATACCATATTGACACTCCTTTTAATATAACTACTTTCATCCTATCATATTTCTAGTTGAAATTCTTATAAAACACTTCATCTAAGTATAGTCCATGAGCAGGCGCTGTTGGTCCTGCAGCATTTCGATCCATCGCTTCTAGAATATGCTTCATCTCTTCCACTTCACGTAATCCGTCTCCAATTTGAAGCGCCGTTCCAACGAGAATTCGAACCATATTGTAAAGGAACCCTTTCCCTTCGAACGTGAAAATCAATTCATCGCCGTAACGAGCGACTTCTGCTTTTGAGACAACGCGAACCTTTGAGTCTTTGTCGCTTTTGGTCGAGCAAAAACTCGTGAAGTCGTGCTCTCCAATCACCGCTTCAAACGCCTTATTGATGCGTTCGACATCCGTCTTGAATGGGTGATGCAGCTCATATTGTCGAAGAAATGGACTCTGTATAGCAGCAGTCGTTACTTTATAGATGTATCGTTTCCCTGTCACACTATAGCGCGCATGAAAATCTTCTGACACTGCCTCGGCCGAGACAATCCGAATCGACGTCGGTAATAAACTATTCATCGCACGAACAAGTGAAGCTGCCTCAATGGCTTTTGGATAGTCGATATGAACGACTTGACCGTTGGCATGTACTCCAGAATCTGTACGACCAGACCCACTAACAGGAATATATTGGCCTTTTGTCATCTTCTTCAGCGCTTTATTCAGTTCTGCTTGAATGCTATTGCCGTTCTCTTGTACTTGAAATCCAACATACGGCGTACCATCATATTGAATGACGAGTTTATATCGCTGCATCCTTTTCCCTTCTTTCAAAAAAGAGCTTGACAAGTCAAGCTCCTTATTTTTTTATGCTTTTAATACAAATAATAAAATCGTTACGGCCACAAGGGATAATCCCGCAATGGCATCACGCATTTCATAGTTAAGAACACGGTACTTACTGCGTCCGTCTCCGCCTTGGTATCCACGTGCTTCCATGGCTGTTGCCAAGTCTTCCGCACGGTTTAATGAGCTGACAAATAACGGAATTAAGATTGGGATAATCGCCTTCATTTGTTCGAAGAGATTTCCTTCTCCAAAATCAACCCCACGAGCTCGTTGCGCGTTCATGATTTTTTGTGCTTCGTCCATTAATGTTGGTACAAAACGCAGTGCAATGGATAACATTAATGCCACTTCATGCACTGGGAATTTCACAACGGCTAATGGCTTCATCACCGCTTCAATCGCGTCCGTTAATTGCAAAGGCGCGGTTGTTAGTGTTAATAGCGTTGAAAACGAGATAATTAATACGAAACGTAAGAAGATGAATACCGCATTAATAATCCCCTCAGACGTTACTTGAATGAATCCCCATTGGAAGTAGACTTCTCCACCGCTTGTAAATAAAATTTGAAGCGCTACCGTAAACAGAATCACCCAAATTAACGGCTTAATCCCTTTCCAGAAGAACCCTAGTGGAATCTTGGATAAGAGTAATGCAATCAGTGTATAGGCAATTAATAAGCCATATGTCACCCAGTTATTCGCTAAGAAAATGACTAACACGAATGCAAATGTTCCAATTAATTTTGTTCTTGGATCGAGTTTATGAATCCACGAATCGCCTTGTAAGTAGCGACCTAAAATAAGTTTATCGAGCACTTGTGTCACCTCCGTTTTTCGAATGTGAGACAAGTAAGTCTGCTAAAGCGTCTAGATTCATTGGACGAGCGTCTGTTTGGAATCCTTTTGCTTTTAGCTTTTCGACAAACTGAACAGTCGAAGGTAATCCTAGTTGTTTTTCTTGTAACCAAGCAGCATCCGCAAACACTTCTTCAGGAGTTCCTGTTTTTACAACAGTCCCCTTTTCACACACAATCACGTAATCCGCATAATCGCTAACATCATTCATTTGGTGTGTTACAAGGACGATTGTAATGCCTTTTTCACGTTGGAGTTGCGCAAACATCTCCATCATCTCAAAGCGTCCTTTAGGATCTAATCCCGCTGTTGGTTCGTCTAAAACTAATACTTCTGGTTGCATCGCTAACACGCCAGCAATCGCTACACGTCGCATTTGTCCTCCAGATAAATCGAATGGTGACTTATGTAAAACCTCTTCAGGAAGTCCCACAATCTTTAGCGTTTCTTTCGCTAGCTGATTCGCCTCTTCTTCACTTGCTCCGAAGTTTTTTGGTCCAAAAGCAATATCTTTTTCAACCGTTTCTTCGAAGAGTTGTGATTCCGGAAACTGGAATACGATACCGACTTTTTGGCGCAGTGGTTTCAAGTCTTTATTGCTCGTTTCAGAATCTACTACGCGATCCCCAAGTTCCAC